>JAQUCQ010000247.1 GCA_028686145.1 Desulfuromonadaceae bacterium
CGCTTTGGCGGAATCGAGGATGGCGTTGGTGAGCTGGATGACGACACCGGGGCGCGAAAGGGTGAAGTTGGCACCGCAGCACTCAAGACGGTGGGTCCAGGCCACGGTTTCCGCACCGGCCGCTTCGATGACCCGCTCCATGATGGTGGGCGCTTCAGCACAGTCCAGGTTGGGAACGTCGGTGGGGCGGGTCAGCAGGCAGCCGTAGTAGCAGGCGACCTTGAGGCCGGACAGCGGTTTGTTTACCGCGGCGGCCAATCGCTCCAGTCCCAGGTCCTTGGCGAGGATTTCCAGCAGGTGTTTGACGTTGCTGTCCAGTTTGACCGGGGCGTCGATGGCTTTTTCAACCTGTTTACGCTTGACGTCGCTCTCACCCAGGACATGCTGGGCGGTTTTGAGCCGGGAGAAACAGGAGGCACAGGCTACGGCCATGTCTCCTTCGACCTTGTCGGCCAGTTCCAGGTTTTTGGCACAGAGCGACAGCGACAGCAGTTCATCGACGTTGTGGGCCGGTGTAGCGCCGCAACAGAACCAGTCGGGGATCTCGGTCAGGCCGATACCAAGTGTCTTAAATAGTTCGCGGGTGGAGAGGTCGTATTCGCCGGCCGAGGCATGAAGGGAACAGCCGGGATAGTATGAGTAGTTGAGAGGTTTTTCCATTACAGTGCTTCGCCTTTTTTGCGCATCTCTTCGATGCGGGTAAAGATCTTTTCGATTTCCGGCATGTTCTTGTTTTTGCTGTGAAACATTTTTAGTTTGCCTTTGGCAAGCAGTTTGGGGCCAAGCATCAGATCTTTGAGGAACTGGCCGGATTTGACGATGAAGACTGCGGCGAGACGCATTTCGTACTGCCTGCCGTAGGTACGGATATTTTGCAGGAACAGTTTGTTGGCCAACTGAACATAGCTTTCCTTGGAGGCCCCCTCAGCATCCCACGATAATTTGCGCAGGGCATCCATAATGGAAGCCAGATCCACTTTGTTGGGGCAGCGGGTGGTGCAGGTTTCGCAGGAGGCGCAGTACCAGATAGAACGCCCGGCAAGGACGCGCTGCCACTGGCCGAGTTGCAGCAGGCGCATAACGCGATTTGGCGGATGCTCCATGAAGGTTGCCATTGGGCAACCGGCCGAGCATTTGCCGCATTGGAAGCAGCGACGGACCGATGTGCCGGAAAGGGCTTCAACCTTGCGCACAAAGTCAACGTCCATTGTCTCCTGCGAGATGATCATCTTTTTCTTTTTCACACCAGCACCCTATTTAGGTAAAATAAAATATGCATATCAATATACCACAATTTATAACACCGTATCAACATAATAACATCCGTATAACAAAGTATATTTTGCGATTGTCTACATAATTAGTATAAAATGCAAGACAATATTTATACGATAGTTTATTTAGGAATAATCAAAAGAGATCATATCAACTATTCGTAATGGCAACAGATAAAGTCTCGCATCTAGCGCAACATATCCATTAATTAATACAGACAGGCCCATTCCCCTTTAAGCGAGAATGGGCCTGTTTCCCGGCAACGCGTCGTTAGTAAATAATTATATACCCATGCGCTTCTGCAATTGCCCGCACTTCATCTTTATCCTTCAAGTGATACCGTTTCCCCTCCAGAGTAAAATCGTACCCACCCTGTCCATCAGGTACTGCATCATCCAGCAAAGCTTCGAACGTAGCAGTTTTGACCATATAGACCTCCCATGTTTCAGCCGGCAACCGCCGGCTTTGACAACAAAAAACGTGCGCTCCCGAAGCGCAACTTCTATAGAAACAAGCACAGAAACAACTTCTAGCTTACCAGAGCGGCTGATCGGATGGCGTCAACCAACTGAAGAACATCCTGCTCAGTTGTCTGCCATGAGCACATGAAACGCGCACCACCTGATCCGATAAAAGAGTAAAAGTTCCAACCGGCAGAGCGGAGGGCAGCGGCAACCGCTTCCGGCATCTCGACAAACACCGAATTGGCCTGCCGCGGATACATAATGTGGACACCCTCGATACCGGCCAGAAGCTGTTCAAGCACTGCTGCATGGTGGTTGGCACGCCGGGCGTTTTTAAGCCAGGCGCCACTTTCAAGCAGCCCGATCCACGGAGCTGAGATGAAACGCATTTTTGACGCCAGCTGCCCAGCCTGTTTACAGCGATAGTCAAATTCACGGGCAAGCTCACGATCAAAAAACACTACCGCTTCACCGATCGCCATACCGTTTTTTGCCCCACCCAAACAGAGGACGTCAACTCCTGCCCGCCAGGTCATTTCAGCTGGAGCAACATCAAGCGACACAACCGCGTTGGCAAAACGGGCCCCATCCATTTGGACCCGCATACCATAGCGCTTGGCCAGCTCACTGGCAGCCCTGATTTCATCAGGCGTATATACTGTGCCGACTTCAGTCGCCTGCGTCAAGCTCAACACCTTTGGACGGGGGTAATGGATATCACTGCGGCGGGTAATAACCCGCTCTACTTCTGCCAGATCAAATTTTCCGCAGGGACCGTCCACGTGCAACAACTTGGTGCCATTAGAAAAAAATTCCGGTGCTCCGCATTCATCTGTCTCGACATGGGCAAGTTCATGACAGATCACACTATGATAAGAACGGCATAGTGACGCCAGCGCGAGTGAATTAGCTGCGGTACCGTTAAAAACAAAGAACACCTGACACTCCGTCTCAAAAACCTGGCGCAGATGTTCGCAGGCTCGCTCCGTCCAGGGGTCATCCCCATATGAAGAGACATACCCGACGTTGGCAGCCTGCATGGCCTCCCACGCCTCCGGGCAGATCCCCGCATAATTATCACTGGCAAACTGATTATACATCTGCTTCTGGTGCGGATTTTCCAAGATATCCTCCATCGTTACGGTAAATAGCGCTGCACATGTTAATTTATCACCTGCTTTCCTCCGATGCCAGAAATTTCCAAGCAGTATGATGACAACTGTTGAATAGTTACTGATAAATGATTATAATGCATGTTTAAATTTGATTCTTACGAGGAAGCTCCTCTATGCGCTACAGCCGAATGCGGCTATCGCACAAAATTGTTCTGATTTCATTGCTTACCAGCGTGTTTGTCGGTTTTACGGTGCTGCGGTCACCTTACCTGACAGCTGAGCCTGCTGCATCACCGGATGACCCGGCCAGAGAGGATCTCACACGAATAGAGTATCCAAGCCTCCGGAATATTAAATGGCATGCCCAGTTCATAGAACCGCAACAGTCACTTGAATCCCTTTTTGGAGCTGACTGGACACTGGTAGCACGCTTTAACAGGGTCGACCGGCGCCATGTATATCCCGGAGTAACAATCAAAGTCCCTGATAACATGGCGGACATCCGTACTTATACGCCTCTGCCTCATTTCTATCAACCAGCGGCCCGCCACGAAAAATATATTCTGGTCGACATAACCGAGCAGTGGCTGGGTGCCTATGAATATGGCAAACTGAGTTTTTCTGCACCCGCCGCAACCGGTAAAGCAACCAAAGAAACTCCCACGGGAATTTTTCGGATATCCACGCGCGACCTCCACCATACATCCTCACTCTATAAAACCGAAAATGAGGAGGAGCAGTATCCGATGGACAACGCCCTCCGCTTTACCATCGGAACAGATAACATCTCGTACTGGCTGCATGCCCGCGACCTGCCCGGAAAGCCGGCATCACACGGCTGTATTGGTTTATATGATGAAGAGATGCAGAAGCGGGTTTTTGGTGCACCTCAGAAGCCGGTGTTACTTGACTCTCAAAAGCTATACACTTGGGCTGCAGGAGAAGAAGAGTATGGAGAAGACAGTGGAGGGGCTGAGGAGTTGGAGGACGGACCGATTGTCGAAGTACGCGGCAGCCTGCCCCGTTATCTGGACAGGCCGCCGTTACAGGCATTAAACCATAACACGTACAGGTAGAAAGTTACTGCTATCTACTCTATTTTGCAAGCCATTTTGCCACATCTTTAGCATGGTAGGTTATGATAATATCGGCTCCGGCCCGTTTGAAAGCAGTCATCGTTTCCAAAACGACCCGTTCCTCATCTATCCACCCCCGCTCGGCAGCGCCCTTGATCATACTATATTCACCTGAAACATTGTAGACCGCCAGCGGTAACTCAAATTCATTGCGCAGATCGCGCAGAATATCAAGATACGGAAGACCCGGTTTCACCATAATGATATCTGCCCCCTCTTCAACATCGGAGGCGGCTTCTCGGAGCGCTTCACGACGATTGGCAGGATCCATCTGATAGCTGCGGCGGTCTCCGAATTGCGGGGTTGATTCAGCTGCTTCACGGAACGGACCGTAATAGCCTGAAGCGTATTTAACCGCATAGCTCATGATAGGGATCGCATCATACCCGTGTTCGTCAAGTATTTCACGGATTGCACCCACCCGCCCATCCATCATATCGGACGGAGCAACCATGTCAGCCCCTGCCTGCACATGCGAGAGCGCTTCGCGAGCCAGCAGATCCAATGTCGAATCATTATCGACATCCCCGTTTTTGATAATCCCGCAGTGCCCGTGGTCGGTATATTCGCACATGCAAACATCAGTGATGACCGTTAATCCCGGCACATCTTTTTTCAGCGCTCTGATCGTTTCCTGAATGATACCGGTATCGGAATAGGCATCGCTGCCGACAGCATCTTTGAACTCGGGAATACCAAACAACAGCACGGCCGGAATTCCCAAATCCTGGACTTCTTTGGCTTCAGCAACAACATGTTCGATAGATTGCTGATAAATGCCCGGCATAGAAGATATTTCTTTTCTGATTCCGCTGCCAAAAGCGGAAAACATCGGGTAAACAAGGTCGTCAACCGAGACGGATGTCTCACGAACCATCCGGCGAAAGGTTTCACTGCCCCTGATTCTGCGGGCGCGGAACTGTGGGAAAAACATGGTAGATCCTCCTCTTGACTCTGGCATTTGCTTTGCCACACTGTGGTGATGGGTGAAACGATAGTTGATTATTTTTTACGACGATCCTGCAGTGAAATCACCTTGGGTGACCCACCTTCATGGCAGGCCTTCCGGGCACGTTCCTTTTCAGCATTTTCCTGTTCAGCGCGTTCAATGTCCACCGGAGAGATTACCTGCTCCAGTCGGAGCGGCGTCCCCCCCATCGTAAAATCAGCTCCTTCAATCTGGAAATCGTCAAGTATCCAGGTAAAAACCTGCATGGGAAAAGTAAGCACCAGCAATTTAACCTGCCACCAGCCGGGCTTATCGTCGGGTAGAATTTCCTCAACACGGGCATAGAAGCCAGGTTTCGTATCTACGTGAATCAGTACCAAATC
>JAQUCQ010000248.1 GCA_028686145.1 Desulfuromonadaceae bacterium
CACATACCATAATCGACAGAAACGTCCGATAGTCCGTAAAGTTCTTTTTGCGTGATAGTATGATACCTGCCAAACTGGCAAGGATCATGAAAGTACCAAGTCCAACCATCAGACGGAAGCTGAGAAAAGTTGGAGTGACCGGCGGGCGGAGTTCAACCGGGATATCTTTTAAACCTTTTATTGTGGCGTTTCCATTGTGAAATGCCAGAAAACTGAGTGCGTTGGGGACACAGAGCATCTCGACCGAGTTGCATTCATGCGACACATCCGGAAACATTAACAGGTTCATACCGACACCCTGTTTGGATTCCCATACTGATTCCATAGCAGCAAATTTGGCTGGTTGTGTTTTAGCAATTTCCACAGCGTGAAAATCGCCAGTCATGCCCACGAGCAGGCTACTGACAAAAGCAAAAACCGCTGCGAATTTGAACGAGCGCTTGAAAAAATCCGTTTCGTTATTGCGAAGCAGATGCCATGCAGAGACACCCATAACCAGGAAACCAGCCAATGCATATCCTGACATGAGTGTGTGACCAAATTTGATCAGGCCGTAGGGATTGGTGAGGACAGCCAGAAAATCGCTCATCTCAGCCCGGCCGTTGCGCAGCACGTAACCAACCGGATGCTGCATCCAGCCGTTTGCCAGCAGGATGACAAGTGCCGAAACGTTGGAAGCAATGGCGGACAACCAGATTGAAAGCGCATGAACCTTTTTGGACAGTTTGTTCCACCCAAAGATCCACACACCGAGGAAAACAGATTCCAGAAAAAAAGCCACCGTGGCTTCAATAGCCAGCGGTGCGCCAAAGATGTCCCCCACAAAGCGTGAGTACTCGGACCAGTTCAACCCGAACTGGAACTCCATGGTAATGCCGGTGACAACGCCCAAAGCAAAATTGATCAGGAACAATTTCCCCCAGAACTTTGTCATGCGCAACCAGGTCTCGTCGCCGGTGGTCACGTACTTCGTTTCCATCCAGGCCGTCATTATGGACAACCCGAGCGTGAGCGGAACGAATATCCAATGAAACATACCGGTTGCTGCGAACTGCAGCTGACTCAGAGTTACTACATTCATACTTCCCCCTCCTTGTGAAATTTATTACTGCAGGCTCGTGACCTTGGTAAGTATTCAAATTTTAGATCAATATTTATTTAAGTACAGCCGGTAATAGTGGTTTATGAGGATTTTTTTGGTATACGTTATGATGTCTTAAAAATAATTTAGAGTTTATTACACTCAGATTTGCGCTCTAAATTAATGGCAACAAACAACACAAACAAGAGCTTTTTTATCTCTAAGACATTTAATAACCAATGTCAACACAAATATAGTGTCACTAAAAAATAATGTGTGCATATGGAATTTATCAGGCGTTTTCCAGGCGGATCACGGAGGTGCCGAGGGTAAGGCAGGCGGGACGATGGCTGACAACCAGCATGGAAGTATTCCCTGTGGAACTGATACGTTTTTTCAGACGGGAGACGACTTCATGTTCTGTTGCAGCATCCAGACCTTCGGTAGGCTCGTCCAGCAACAGTATCGGGACATTCTTGAGCAGGGCACGTGCAAGAGCAATACGGCGTGCCTCTCCACCGGAAACAGATGAACCGTTGATACCTACGGTAGTTTCCAGACCAATAGGAAGTCCCGCTACCCATTTTTCAAGACCACTGTCTCTGAGGGCCTGCTGGATTTGTTCATCATCTGCAGCCGCATTTCCCAGCAGAATATTATCTCGAATAGTCCCGTTAAACAGGTGAGGATGCTGCGGAACTGCTGCGATCATGCCGAGTAACGTTTCTTTTGGCACGTCACGGATTTCGACTCCTCCCACAGTGATGCTTCCCTCATAGTTGCGGAAACGGAGGAGAATTTCTATCAGGAGACTTTTACCGACGCCGCTTGTTCCGGTCAAGACAACACTGCCGTTTGCAGGGATCGTCAAGGAAATATTTTGCACGACCGGTTCTCCCGGAAGGTACGAAGCGGAAACGTTTTTGAAACAGATTTCATTACCTGCCGGTACAGTGCATGAAACATGATTATCTGGTACCGGTATGGGAGCATCAGCCAGCTCGAAAACACGGGCAGCCGACTCTTGAGCGGCCGGCAACAGATGCAATGCCGAAGGCAGCAGGCCGGCAGCTTCAAAAATGGAAGCAGAAAACAGCAGCAGCATCACCAGATTTGGTGGAGGTATCTGGTGGGAGGCAACCTGCATACTGCCCATCAGCAGTACCACAGCGACACCGGAACCGGCAAAAAGCGCCATTCCGCCCAGAGAAAGACCATTTATCCTTCCTAAGCGTTCCTGCTCCACAATTACCCGTGAAGACAAACCATCTACCATGGTGGCCTGGCGTTCCACCGCTCCCAACAGAATCAGCTCTTCTACCCCTTGAAGTCCTTCAGTCACCTTGTTACGCAGTTCGGCAGCCAATACTGCGGACGTCCTGCCCGGTTCATTCGAAAGGAGGTGAACCAGCGCAGGAAGCCCTGCTCCTGCAAGGAGGAGAAACAACAGCATCACCACAGCGGAAGGGGGACTCGCCCAGACAAGAAAAACTAGTGCCGCCACAATTGAAATTATTCCCACCGCAAGCGGCGCAATGATTTTCAGGTAAAAAGTTTCCAGTGCATCAACATCTGCCCGCAACCTTCCTGCCACGTCACCGCCCGCGTAACGCTCCAGACAGGCAGGTGCCAGAGGCACAAACCGCTTGAACAACCACACTCGCAGTTCCGAAAGAATCCTGAATGTCGCTTCGTGCGTTATCAATCTTTCAGCATAGCGCCCAACCGTCCTCAAAATAGCGAGAAACCGGATACCTGCCGACGGAAAGAAATAATTAAATGACGCTCCACTGACACCGGAAACGGCCATTGAAGCGATAAACCAGCCGGAGAGCGCCATCAACAAAGTATTTGCAGCAATCACCACCACACCGAGCATAATCCCTGCGACCATCCAGACCCATTGTTCCCGGGATATTTTCAGGAATCGAATGATCTGGATCATACCGTAACC
This sequence comes from Desulfuromonadaceae bacterium, assembly GCA_028686145.1. GTDB lineage: Bacteria > Desulfobacterota > Desulfuromonadia > Geobacterales > Pseudopelobacteraceae > JACRCG01. The sequence continues at coordinate 3,036 of JAQUCQ010000248.1, forward strand.
TCGCACGGGGTAAGAAAGTCTGCCGGAGAAACAACCCGTTCGATGCGACCGGCAATCATTTCAGCCACTCTTTCAGCTCTGGAAAGGGTCTGTTCCCGATGACTTATGACCAGAATAGTACGTCCCACCGCCAATCGTTCCAAAGCCTCGCACACCAACCGCTCATTCTCGTGATCAAGACCTGCTGTCGGTTCGTCCAACACTACCAGGGTGGCAGGGCACAAGTATGCCCTGGCAAGAGCAAGACGTTTCAATTCACCTCCGGACAAGCCGGCACCGCGTTCTCCCAAGACTGTATCCAGACCATGAGAAAGTTTAAAAATGAATAGGTCGGCTGCAGCAGCTTCAAGTGCGCTGTTGATCTCATTTACGTCTGCATCCGGTCGTCCGAGAAGGAGGTTTTCACGCACCGTTCCTGAAGTGAAATACGGGGATTGGGGAACCCAGGCCAGACTGGACATCCAGCTATCCGGTGCCAGCATAGTCAGATCCTGACCATTGATAAGAATGCGTCCTGACTCGGGCCTTGCCAGTCCCACCAGAAGCCGTCCCAGTGTGGACTTACCCGCTCCACTTTCACCCACCAAAGCAGTGATGCTTCCGGCCGGCAATTCCAGATCAACACCGGCTACCCCACCCCTGTTGCAGCCATAGCGAAAAGAAACACCCTCAAAGAGAACAGCAGGAGGACCGGCTGATGGCATGAGAGACCCCGCAAACCCTTCCGGTAATGGCTTAACCAGGAGCGGCATTATCCGTTCTGCAGCAGCCACCCCTTGCATCCTGGCGTGATATGACAGACCAAGATTGCGGAGCGGCAGGTAGAATTCCGGCGCCATAAGCAATACAAAGAGACCTTCCTGAAGAGTAAGATATCCCCACAGAAGCCTGAAAGCGACGATTACCGCAATTACTGCTGTTCCAACGGTTGCAAAAAATTCCAGAGTGAACGCGGAGAGGAAAGCCACCCGCAAGACGGTCATGGTAGCGGTACGATACTCCTCCGAAACGTGCGCCACGGCTGCCGCTTCCTTTTTGGCAGCTCCGAAGATAATCAGATCCGGCAACCCCTGAATCAGATCAAGAAGATGCCCAGCCATCCGGGAGAGGCGCCCCCACTGGCGGCGATGAAGACGTTCTGAGCCACGGCCGATGAGAATCATAAAGAGAGGAATAAATGGTGCTGAGAAGAGTAGCACCAAACCTGAGCGCCACTCGGAGGGGATAATCACAATCAGAAACATGAGCGGCAGGATCGACGCCACGGCAATTTGGGGGAGAAATCTGGTTACATACGGCTCCAGTTCATCAACACCCCTGGTAATGGTTTCAATTAATGGCCCGGTTTCATCTCCAGCCAGCCCGGCCGGTCCCAGAGACTGGATTTTCCGATAGAGCTTACTGCGAACCGACTGTTTTATCAGAGCTGCGGCGGCCGATGATTTTTTTTCCAGAGCATATGTGAACAGACTTCGTCCCACAGCCAACAAAACAAGGGCTGCTGCAAACGGTATAATTTTTGAAGCACCTTCACCCTGCATAACGACATGTTGACTGGCCGAGGCCAGCAAGCTGGCCTGAGAAACTACCAGCAATCCGATTCCGGCAGCCAATCCGATGATCGAGAGCAGGTGCCAGCGGATTTTTTTCGCCTCAGCAAGCAACCATCGCTCTGCACTATTGTCTCGTTGTGCGCTGTTGCCGGTACTTTCATCACATGGGTCTGTCATAGTTGCACACCGTCAGCGAACGCAGACGTTATTCCCACTCAATTGTTGCCGGGGGTTTGCTGGATATATCATAAACGACCCGGTTAATACCCTTTACTTCATTGATAATACGACCACTGATGCGGGCCAGATCAGCATACGGCATCGGGTACCAGCCGGCAGTCATAAAATCTTTTGTTTCAACCGCCCGTAATGCAACGACATATTCATAGGTACGGCCATCACCCATGACTCCGACGCTTTTTACCGGCAGAAATACCGCGAAAGCCTGGCTGATTTTATCATAATGACCCGAGGCATAGAGTTCCTCGATGTATATGGCATCGGCTCGCCTCAGGATATCGCAGTACTCCTTTTTCACTTCACCGAGTATCCGCACACCGAGACCGGGGCCGGGAAAAGGGTGACGCCAGACCATCTGATGAGGCAGGCCGAGTTCTTCCCCGATTGCCCGCACCTCATCCTTGAACAACTCCCTGAGCGGCTCCAGCAATTTGAGTTTCATATAATCCGGCAAACCGCCAACATTATGATGACTTTTGATATTATG
>JAQUCQ010000014.1 GCA_028686145.1 Desulfuromonadaceae bacterium
GAAAAGGAGCCGGTTGATTCATGATAGCTCATCTTCCCACTGGCGCCGTTCTTAACAATTGCCCACGTCGCAGGATTTTTGGTAAACAGGAGAAGTTTCTTTTTACCGCTTGCAGAGTAACATGCTACGACAGTCAGCATGAGAAGCAAAGCTGTCAAGGCCTGAATATGCAAAATGTGCTTAGCTTTCATGTGGTGGCGTATCTGTAAAAAAAATTCAGGACACATGATCAATAATCCACCGGCACCTTAGTGTCCCGTCCGCTTTTCCCAGGCTTCCCAGCCCCCCTCGTAATTCTTCGCTTCTGGAAGACTTGATAGCTGGTGAACAAACCATGCATATGCTGAGCGAACACCACCCAAGCAGTAATAAACAACCGGTTTCGATGTGTCCACGCCATGTTCAGCAAGTAATTTTTTACATTCTGCCGGAGAAAGCGGACGATGATCCTTACCGGTATAGAAATCTTCCCAGTGAATATGGATAGCTCCAGGAATTTTACCCCTGATCCATTCAAAGGTTGAGCGGGTATCGACAAGTGTATATGCGCCTTTTCTATTCTGGATATCTTCTGTAGAAACTACCCACTGGGGTTTCAGCGCCACCTTATAGTAAGCTTTTTTGGCAACAGTTTTTTCTGTCCCACTGCTCAAGGGGAGATTCTGGGCTCGCCATGACTGGATGCCACCATTCAGCAACCGGACAGGGCCTCTGTGCCCGAGCCAGGCAAGCAACCAGACAGTATATCCCTCGCTGCCCCAGCTCTTGTCGGCATCGCCGTACACCACGATCGGGCTTTTTTCGTCAATCCCCAACCCTGCCAATGCAACCGCTAGTTCCTGTGGAGGAAAGGATCTATATTTTACCCCTGTGGCATCGGTGCGGGTGTAGCTGTCCCAAAAGAACTGGATTGCTCCCGGGATGTGGCCAGCTTCCCAATCGGACTTGGGCCGAGAGTCAAGGATCACCCACTTTGGGGCATTTCTCATCAGGGCATGTGCTTCAATTAAGCCAAGGTCAGCAGCCATAGCAATTGAAGGCGGCGACTGGATTGCCACCACAGCAACCATCAATGCCGCGAACAACAAGGTCATGCGGATTTTTCTCCGCAGTGTAAAAATCTTTGTACTTACATGCATGAATATTTCCCTTCGGCACTCGTTCAGTGAGGACTTGTGTGTTTTAGAGTACTTATTTGCAGGTTTCTGCATCAATACTATTGCGTTCCACATTGAATTTTTCAACATAACCTGCAGAACTTGTTACTTTTTGACGTTTATGCTGGCGCAGTTCATGCGCGAGTTCCCAACCGATAACCCAGAGAATGGTGCATCCAGCCTTGACGGTACCGGAGATTGTTCGACTGATCTTTGATTTTCCCGCTGTTCGTCTATGATATGGAACCTTGATTTCCTGAATCTTCAAGCCACGCTTAAGAGCCCGAACCTGCATCTCAACCGTCCAGCCGAAGTCCTGGTCAGCCATGGCCAAACGTTCCAACGCTATCCAGCTGATAACACGCATCGGGCCCAGATCGTGATAGTGATGATTCCAGAACAATCTGATTAAACCGGTAGCCAGCAGGTGACCGAAGCGCTGCTGAAAACTGAGCGCCTTACGTTCAACGGGAATGCGTTCTCCCAGGACAAAGTCCTGTTCACCCGCAGCAACCGGGGTGATCAGTACCGGCAGACACGCCAGATCATCACTGCCGTCGGCATCAACAAATGCGACAATATCAGGAGGATGGCTGCGCAGTGCGGCAAGTCCTGCCAGACAGGCTCTGCCATATCCCGCTACCGACTCGTTAACCACCAGAGCACCATATGCAGCAGCAATCCGGGCCGTCCCATCCGTCGAACCATTGTCAACAACCACAATCCGCGTAATTCGAGATGGTATGTTCCTGAGCACCCCTGCCAGGGAGAGCTCCTCGTTTCTGGCCGGAATGATCACAGCTATTTCAGGGGTTGAGGTATTCACTCGCCTGATGCCTCAACCACCTGTTGCCCCTTAAATTTTCGATAAATAGCCGGAATCAGCGACACCACAACAATCATCCCGATACCAAGCATTGCTGTCGGTGAGACCTTCCCTTTGATCAATCCAAGTAACGAACTGGAGAACACGATGAATGCGATGCAAGCCGGCAGCATACAGACAAACGAGGTGACGGCATACTGGATAAACGACACCTTGGTCAGACCGAAGGCATAGTTCAACAGATTGAACGGAAAGACCGGAATCAGACGGGTAAAGGCAACCACTTTCCAACCGTGCTGAGCAACTTCACTGTCAAGTTTTTCCCATTTCGGGCCGCTCAGCTTGCTTGACACCCAGTCACGCGCCACATAGCGTGCCGTCAGGAAAGCCAGTGATGCACCGATAGTTGCACCGGTAATAGTATAGGCAACCCCCCAGACCGGGCCGAAAACAATGCCCCCGACAATAGTGATTGGCAGTCCGGGTAGAAACAGCACCGGTGCCAGAGCATAGATTAAAATATACATAGCAGGCGCCAGGACACCATATGAGGAAATCAGAGCCTGCAACTTTTCCTGCTGAAGATAGTGTGTTGCTCCCGACAGTTGCACGCCGGCAACTGCGGCCACAAGTAGCGCCAGTATAATCAGTGGTGTAAGGGAGCTCTTAACGTGCGCCCCCTGTCCCGCTACAAATGTGCGCTCTCGAGTCACAGTGAATCCTTCCTTATTTTTGAAGCTTCTTTTAAGGCGAAGCCGATTTAGATAGGTAATCGGCGCGCAGGCTCCCTTTTTCTTTCCTGCCAGCGTCCGTTCTGGGGCAAAAAGTACATCCACAAGATGATTGGTCGGCGTATGACCACCTAACTCTTGTACACAGGCAGCACAGTAGGTGATTATTCTTCTGCCATTTGCCTCTTTTTTCCTAAGAGATCCCCACGTCGTTGCCAGATCCGGATTAATCATGTCTACGGCCCCACCTTTGCCACAACACACCGTGTTTATCCTGGAATGGGGCATTTCTTCAACTGCCAACCCCTGCCGTTGTAGCAGATTCCGCACCGCCTGATGCACCAGCTGTGCATCGCGAATCACACAGGGGTCATGAACCGTCACTGTTCCGGAGACTCTTTCTAGTAACAAGCCTGACTCTGCAAGCCTCTCCCATACCGTTTTTACCTGTAATCCATGGCCTAAGGTATCGAACATCACCTGACAGTTGGGGCAGGCCACCAGCACCTCTTTCACCCCCCGCTGCACTAACCAGTTATTCATCTCCTCGAACATGCCATTAACATACTGTTCACGCCCCAACGTCTGGGACGGTTTCAGGCAACAGTCAAAGACGATTCCTACGTTCGGATCATTTTTCTGAAGCTCTGCAAAAACCTTGCTGACCCCATCCGGACGCGTGCCGGACAAAGAACAGCCGGGGAAAAAAATCGTCGTGCACTCCTCGGGTAGACGGTACAAACTAAAACGGCGCGATGTCCCCAATTTTTCATATGTAACAAGAGGATTGTGCTCCGGGTAGTTACCGTATCCACGCTCCACAGCTTCACGCCTCATCTCCAGGAACAGCCCATCAAGATCGAGAGCTTCCGGACAAACCACCGAGCAGAGGCCGCAGAGACTGCACTCAAAGGAACGTTTCAGGGATATGGGTACAGATGCATCAATAATTCCGACTATGGTCTTTGGTGTACCGTACTTTTTGAGAAAGGCGCATTCACGAATGCACTCTCCACAATTGGTGCAGCCCACTAGTGTTGCTGCCATCTGATCCTGCAGACCTATGCGAATGTTGTTATTACTACAGGTATTCATGGCACTCTCCTATGGCGTTTTGAGATAGAGTGCCAGTGAATAGGTTGCTCCGGCGGCGGTGTTCTGGCCGTAAATTTCCGGAGTATAAGATGCCTCCAACCCCCAGTTTGACGCGGCTTTAAAGCCGACTGTCAGATCCAGCTTACCCAGGTCAAAGTTATTGGTAGAGGTCGGATTGCCATTGGTGTCAATTTTGCTGCCATTGTTAACGCTGAACGTCCCATCCAATTTGGCGCGGGTATAGAAATCCTTCGTGACATCAACCCCAAATTCGACCAAATAGCGAATTTCGTCAGACGGAGCTTCGGCACGCCAGCGATAGCCGATCTCCACGTTGGCGTAGCCTGGAATAACAGGGTACAACGAACGGCCATACAGAAGTCGCAACTCAGTGTCATACTGACCGTTACCCAACGGCAGCGGGTCTGTAGTGTCATATGCACCGGGGATCTTCACCAGCAATTGACTGGCAACAATCCCAAGTTTCTCACTGTCCACTATTTTGTAGCGCAGTCCCAGATCAACATCTCCGAGTCCATACCCCTTTGCAAGCATCGAGTTATCTTCATTTTCCAGCCATTTATAGGTCAGTGAGTTGATCACGGTCAGATTGTCTAACAAGCCGTACTCGATGTAGTTGCAAAGGTTGTAATCGGTATATTTACCGTTATTAGCCATTCCCTTGCGGTTGCCAGTTGAGTCAAAGGTCTCGTGGGAATAATAGTAGTTGAAGGACAGCTTGTCGTAGAAACCGCCCTGTTTCGCAGTCCAGGCACCGGCAAAACTTGATGTTGCTGAAACAGTAAGGAGCATTGTCACTGCCAGAGATCGTAAAAATAGTGATTTCATGTTATTCCTTTCGTGGTTGATATTAAATATGATTTTCACTGCTCCACACATTAACCAGCAAGACTTTGTCCTTCTTTTCCGCTGATGTTGCGCCGGTTTTGATTACTATTTTGACGACAAACAACTTATCAACTGACGAATGAGAAGATGAACAACATGCCGAGAGGACGAGAGATCACATCAGCTATTTACATCTGAATTACAGCTGTTTTTACAGTTTCATTTCATTGATTTCTTCCAAAAGCTATTTTCTTAAAGAAATAATATCCCAAACCCCAAAAGTGATTTGGGATATTTAAGTGTTCTCAACTTTGTCTGTTACTGCGGTATTCCGGTTTCCCTGGCATTTGCATGATTAGTAGACCACAGATACCATCCGCCTTCATAGTTGGCGGCAGGCCATCCCATCATATATGCATAAAAGGTATACATGGCTGACCTCGCGCCCCCGCCGCAATAAAAATACATTTTTTTGCCTGGGGTAAATCCTGATTGGGTCCATTTATACGCTGCTTCTTGAAAAGGTATAAAGGACTGAGCATCAGCACTTGAGATATCAACCCAGTCTCCTATCCACTTGGCTGTAGGGATACGGCCTTTCTCGTCAAACCACCAGTAATATGAATTTGTCGCACCGGTGAATTCATTCCACTCACGGTCATCGACGATGATTGAGCCGGTATTTGTTCTGCCTATAACATCTTGAACGTCTTTGGTCGTAGCAATGTACTCCGGGTGCCCCGCAGATACACCAAAACTTGCCACGGGAGACCATGCAGTTGTACCTGTCTCGACTGTATTGCCCGCCGCTACCCATGCTTTATAGCCGCCATTAAGAATGCGGACATCATTAACTCCCGCATATAATAATGCCCAGGCAATGCGCCCTGCTGTCATCGTGGAGATATCATCATCCGCATAAACGATGACGGTTTTGTCCTTGGTGATTCCCATGCTGGCAAAAAATGCCTGCAGAGCGGAAAGCTCTTTTACATAGGAATTAGACGGACTTGCATAACCATCTCCATACTCTGAAGTCGGGCCGGTTTCTATTGAGTATGTATCCAGGAATATAGCGCCGGGGATGTGCCCGGCCGTAGCGAAGGGGAGCCCGGCCCCGGTAGCGGATATCTCATTTGTTGCATAACGGGGATACCATGACGTATAGACGACCACGTATCCGTTGCCGGGATAGGTGCTCGGGGTACCTGCCGTGCCGGGATTACCACCTGTTATTAGAGTATTTACCCAGGCCGGATCCACGAGCGCCTCGTAGTGTGTCTGCGCTAACTTAGGTGCAGGTGTGGATGGTGAAGAGCTTGATGAACTACCGCACCCCATCATGGTTGAAACAGCGATCACAAGCGCCAAAACAAATTTCACAATTCCACTTTTCATATACTTTAGCTCCTTTCAGTTATTGGGACCTCAATCGATAAATGGAAACCACGAGCCCTCCGGCGAGCCACCGTAGTAAGTAGGAGACCATGCGAGCGGCACTATTTCAGTCCAGGAAAAAGGGAAAGTACGGCCTTGCCTTATGACATGAGCCGTACTCCCTCAAAGAACACACATTCAATTTTAAGTTATAACGGCCAGCCCGATTCAACCGGGCGGCCGGAAACAGGCTGTGTCCAGTTTGGCTCAGCATCCGTACCAATATTAGTATAATTGGTGCTCCATCCTTCCCACCCGTCCGAATAATTACGGATGTTAGTGTAACCCAGCAGATACGCGTGGAGATAACCCAGAGCAGATCGATAACCGCTGCCACAATAGAATATTACTTCCTTATCAAACGTGGTTGGGCTTGTCGTTGCGGTAATACCCCGACCGCGCCACAGTGCATTAACTTCGTCACTATTGCGCAGAGTGCCATCACTGTCATTGTAGTTCAGAGCCGAATCGTCGGCGTCATAAGCCCAGATAGCTCCAGGTATCCGCCCCTTATTGACTACATAGCTGTAACCACTGATCTCACCGGTGTATTCGATCCAGCGACGAACATCCACCATCCAGGTCGTGCCGTTGTTGTAGTGACTGCTCACATAATCGGTTGTGGCAACGACTTCAGGGCGAGTCGTGCCGATGTAGGTTGTTGCCGTAGGACTGTTGGTGGTTGTCTCGCCTGCATACCCTACATCGGTCCACGCCTTGTAGCCACCGTTGAGAATGCGGATGTCCTCGACACCGAGATAACGTAGTATCCACCAGAGACGTGCGGCAAAGATGGTGCTGTCGCTATAGATGACAACCGTGGTATCGGCTGTGATCCCCATGCTGCCTGCGGCTGCCTTCAACTCTGTGTCAGGAAGCATAAACCAGCGTGGGTCTCCGTTCTCGTAGGTATCGGAGTTGGAATGAATGGCACCCGGAATATGGCCAAGAAGATATGCGTTATCAGCCCACCCCTGTGCCATATCTGAAAAGCTTCCCCACTGAGTTTCAAAAATCAGATATTTGTGGTTTCGCGCATAGGTGCTGCCGGTTGCCGGGTCTTTGTACTCCGGTGGAGCGGTGCTCGTACTACCTGATGCATGGTAGTCGATAAGCTGCTTTACCCATAGCGGGTACACCAGCGTTGCAAAATTTGGGGATTTTTCCATTGGCATTATTGGAAGTTGGGCACCCTGGCTACTTCCCCATTCCTTGATGGAACCATCATAATTGGCAGCACGGCTATATCCCATCATCCGAAGCAGAAAGTAGGCATAAGCGCTGCGGATGCCTGAAGTACAGTATGTAACAACTTCTTTATCAGGAGTTACCCCACGTGATTCAAACATGGACTTCAGAGCTGCATAACTCTTTGATGTGTAATCACTGTTGTAGTACCAGGCATATGGAATCTGGACCGCTCCCTTGACATGACCCGGAGTCGGTTCCCCATACAGTTGCCACCCCATATATTCTTCATCGGTGCGGGTATCTACAACGACAAAGTCACTGGTGTTGAGTCGATCGCGGATATGAGCCTTACTTGCGGAAATCCCCTCACGCAATGTGTCTGCAGCCTTGAAGTTAGCTGCCGGCAAAGTAACTGCACCGGTATGGGTTGTACGCCCATCGGCCTGCCATTTGTTCCAGCCACCATTTAGAATATGAATGTCATCGCAGCCAAGAACATCAAGCATCCAGAAAATGCGGCCAGCTGCGCCCCAGGAATAGATTGTGTCATCATAGATAACAATGGTGGCGTCACGAAAGATGCCGACGGTGCTCAACTGGCTTTCCAGGGTCGCCAATGGCTTAAGAGCCAGGGCAACTCCGTCACGATAATCCTGCCAATGGACATTTATGGCACCGGGGATGTGACCGGCTTCATAGGCAGCTGTTGGCCGGGTATCAACAACAATCAACTTTGGTGCCCCAAGACTTGATTGCAGCGAATCAGCCGAGACAAGTAAACCGGAATTCGGAAAGTCGGTCATTGCCGGCTTAAGTGAAGCAACCGCACTCACCTTGGATTCCGATGAACTTCCGCAGCCACCAAGCACCAGAGAGACCATTGCCAGCATCAACAGGCCATATAATTTTTTGCTCATTATTATTTCCTCCTTTTTTTGGTGGTTTTATTACACAGCTAATTGGACATGTCAAACAAATAAATCGTTTTAACCGATAATATCAATCGCTTTATACAATGCTGCTGATTCTTTAACACCAACCTAAACGCATTTAGCATTCCCATAAGCGCGTACTTTTTTCATGTTTTGAGCCTACTATCTGAAATTAATAGTAAATTTAGGCTGATAGATAATCAAGAAAGCGGCATTAACTATTTAATGATTGGAAGTAGGGACTGGAGTGCGGGAGGAGGCCAGGGAATACATAAACAAAAAGAGCCTCCAGCGATCAGCTGTAAGCTCTTAATTTTATTGGAGTCATAGATATGGCGGAATTTTTAAGTACAAGGAAACAGCTTAAGCAGTTTGATCGGTTATACCGTCATCCCGATATGAACCATTAATTGCGAGTACCTTGATCATGCTGCCATCCCTTTTGGAGGAGAGATACCTATAATTTCTGGGAGCCCATATCTGTTCATGGTTGCTATTCTCTGATCAGAACTTCACAAACTCGACTCGGCGGTTATTTGCTCGACCTTCAAGTGTTTTGTTGCTGTCAATTGGCTTGGCATCGCCATATCCCACATTTTTAAGCCTGCCGGAATCAATGCCTTTCTCCTCCAGCCAAGCTTTAACCGCAGCAGCCCTACGCTCGGAGAGCGGATGATTAATCCCCTTGCTGCCCTGATTGTCGGTGTGCCCTTCTATGGAGAACTTCAGCTCCGGATCGTCGTTCAACAGCCCCAGGATCATCTTCAGGGTCGGTAGAGACTCGGCTTTCAGCGTGGCCTTGCCGGTATCGAACAGAATGCCGTGGGTGATGATTTTGCCGTCGGTGTCCAGTGCAGACTTAATCTTCTTGCCCCCTTCCGCCAGACGAAAGTTTGTGAACATCATCCTATCGGTCTGGTACCCGGCGATGTTCGCCATTCCAATGCCGATCTGCCGAATCGGCCTCTTAACACCGTCTGGATCGTTAATGACGCGGGTGCCGTCGACGTAAGCCTTGACGAACGTCCCGTTGATCGTGACGGAGATATGGTGGATCTTCTCATCCTGCACGTTTAGTTTCGTTGACGTATTCAGCGAAATGTTATCCTCCCCGGAGAATTGGATCTTGCCTGCCTGTTTTCCATGACCGGCGCCGGTCCCCGGCCAGCCCTGCTTATCCCCAAGCAGGAAGAGGAAGTACCGGTTGGGAAACTTCGCATTCGACTTCAGAGCGTTGCTGAGAAGGGCGTCAAACTCGACGGTGAATTTCTCTGGCATATCCCCTTTCTGGTTCAAACGTATGTATTGGACCGACGGGTACTGCTCCTGACCTTTGTTCGCCGGGTTGCTCCTTAGAAACCTTCTCCCCTGGTACTCGACGACCTCTACGGCGCCGTTGTTCCCCGGCTTGGGGCCGTTGAGGTGCCACTTGCGCGGAAACTCACCCACGTCGGTATCGGAGAAGTCGTCGAAGAAGATCATCTTGTCGCCGGGTATGAAGTCGAACTTGGTGTAAACTGTTTCCGCATCCTCGATGGAGAGGTTGTCGCCAGAAGCTGCCGATGCCCCTCCCTTCACCTCCTTCTGGTCATACGTTTTCTGTGCCGGCTGCTTCGATCCGGACGACTGTTCCTTATCGCCCTTCACCGCATCTTTAAGCCCCCCCTTGGTCGCATCGTAGGTGCTGTTGCCGACATCGTTCACCGCCCGGTTGCCAAGCCGCTTGCCGACACCTTCTATCGTGTCTCCCAGCCAGCCGGCCTGACAGAAACTCGCGGTGGCGAAGATAACAATCCCTCCCAACAGTATTCGTGTTTTCATTGGCTCCTCCTTGATAATTTCCGCACGATGTACATTCTTTACTTTCGTTCCAGTTCAAAATCGATAGTCAATTCGTTCTCTTCGCCAATCTCTTCCTTCGGTATTTTCAATGTCTGTTTTCCGGTCAGTTTCTTGTCGAACACGGCCCCTTTGCACACATACTTCGAACTTTATCCACAGAGTGAAATCGAAAGTAATAACTCGTTGTTATGGAATTTCAGGACTCACTCTTGATAGTGGTTTTATCTGTTGAGCTTGTTCCAGCAATGTTATCCTAATTTTATCGAAGAAAAAGGTGTTGTCAATCGAGGGTATTGCTCGTTGTGAGAACGCTGCAGGATAGGCTCTTTGAGTCGCGCTTCCATTCAGACCTGAAACATCTTGAGAAGAAAGATACATTAAAATGCGGCAACAAAGAATACGCTTTGCTGACGGGTCAAGAGCCTGCTAAAATACATTCACATCTTTGTACTTCTATTTTTGGTGTGCTATCAATGTCGACAATATAGCGAATCAACTGATTTGACCAATGCCAGCTTAACCACACTTTTGATGTCTTCGATCGTGATCGCCTTTGCAATCCTGTTACTGGAAATAGAACTACGCCTCGCCATCCCATCTGGTGATTGGGACTACGGCAGCTAGTATTATTTAGGTTTCAGAAACTCCAATTTGCCTGACCAGAGCTCCTTCTTCGTGAATTTGTCGGTTACCGGGCGCTCTCTGAACGACTCACCATAATGGCCATCAATCCCATCACCTTGGATCTTTTCCCAAGGGGACTTGGCAACATCTTTGCTACTGGCATCTGATGGCATGATGCTGTCCGTCACCTTGCCAGATAACGTACACCCCATCTTCGTCGAGGCTTCAAATGATGCCTTGCCCGACATGCCAAAGCCATTTTTCATATCCTGGCTGATTCCTGCCGAAAAATCTGAATCCCGCACCTCTCCGTTGGGGCCGAAGGTCATCTGGCCGTTGACTGAAACCCCGACTTTACCGACCTGCACGGAAAGACCGGTATTTGGCGTGATGGAGCTATCTCGCACATTCCAGTTGCCATCGGTGGAAACCGAGCCACTCACGCCGAAATTCGCTGTGACGCTTCCCGCTTTGAAATCCTTGGAGATGCCAATGCTAACCCCACCATCATATTTGGTCGCCCCAGTAAATTCACTGCGCGTCATCGATCCGAACAACTTTCCAATATTAGGGATCGGCAGAACATCAGTATTGAGTTTTACATAGGTGCGAGCGCATGAAATCCTGCCGCTCAAGAATGGGATAAAAGGGATATTAAGATCAGTACCGAATCCATCGAGCTTTTTCCACAAAGGGGTCGATTCCGGAATCTCTCCAGAATCAAAGCGAGCCTTGGCGCCCTTGTTCCGCATGATGCGCGCATTTTCCTCCTCGTCGCGGGTTACCTGTTCCGCTTCCCTTTCTTTGAGCAGTGCTTCGAGGTCGCACTCACAGTCCCAGTCATCAGAATACGAGAATGCCCCATAAACCCCCAGGACATTCTGCAACCCCTGCCCTAGAGCTGAATTAAGTGCCGACCTGAGTTCGGCATCTTTCTGTTTCCGTACATCGGGGTCGGAGATGAGCGAAACGTGCCGGATCAGGTCATAGTAGTAGGCCTCCGCCATCGGTTTGACTTTCTGGACATATGCTGTTGAAGCCACATTCGCCGCCGAACCGAAAGCGCTTTCGGCAGTGTCATTCATACGGTTAAAGTAGTCCGTATGGATTTTGTGCCGCATTATCCGCCACTCAACATCTTCAGGGTCAGAAGATGCCCGTCTACGCTTTTCAAGTTCAGCTTCCTCCTTGGCTTTCATCCGTTGCAATTCTGCCTTTTTTATCTGGTAACGATTCAGAGTTTCGTTAACTGCTTCGCGAGTCCGCTTGTTGACTGCGTAAAGGTAGCCCTTGTAGAGGTTCTCCTTGCGGTTGTGAACGGCAAAGTTGTACTTCTGGATGATGATATTCACCGGATCGGCATACTGTTCCGCATCGATCTGCAGGATGGTGAAAAAGGGGTCTATCTGGGATGCTACGGTAATGCTTGAAGCGGTTTTCCCGGTCGCCAGATCGCGTTGGGCCGCATCCCCCTGCCGGCTGATTTCCTCGATATTCGCCATAAAGGTCTCCATGCCACTTACTTTTACTTCGGGGTCAATGTCACGGTCTTCATATTTTTCCGGGTGCTTGGCTACATCGTCCAAGTCAACACCCGGATCAATATTAAGCCCCATGCGTGAAAGCCATTCCATTTGTTTGCTTACCGTTGATGCCGATGCCGTCATTGTGAACAGCCCAACCATCTCGCCAAAATCTTTGAGAGCGCTTTCCCCCTGTGGCGAGCTGATAGCCTTAACCGAGGCATACTGAGTTAATTTGTTGATTTTTGGTGCGCTGAAACTCCCCTCGGGGCGGAGGTGTTCGATGAAATAACGCATCTTGTTTCGTTCACTCTGGTCGATCTGGGCAGCGAAATCGGCTGCCGTGGTAATTGGTTCGGAATTCATTACCTTGATTCCCTCGGCAAACTTCTCTTCGGATGTATCAGGTGGCAAATCGGCATATTTATCACTTTTTTCAAGAACTTTGGCCGCTCTTTTCATCACCATCAGTATGGCCGGTTTGTCCAGTCTAGGATCCTCCAAAATGGCCAGGGCCTTGTCCGACTGACCGATGGCGTGGAAATAGGCGGCCATCCCCAATGCGGCATCCCATGAGAATGGTTTCAGCTTTCGCGCCACTTGGAAGAGCGATCGTGCCTCATGCAATTTCCCTATGTCGATATACAGGTTCCCAAGGTTGAGGATTGCCGTGAAACTTTCTTCTGTCCAGGCATCATTCTTCATGGAAATAGCAAGGGCATAACGAAAAATCGACTCGGCTTCCGCGCGATAGGGAACCAGTTTTTTCACCCCCTCAGGGCCCGGATACAGACGTTCTCCGGCAGCAACCACTGCAGAGGCGAAATTGTTGGCGTTTGCCGTACTCTGGGGGTCGAGGGAGAAGACCGCCGAGGCCAGGGCCATGATGAAATAGGGCTCACTGAAATAGTTGGTGGCGGCAGAAACCAGCAGTGAATACTCCCTGGCCTTATCCGCATTCGGGTTCTTGCCATCGAACCGTGGGTCCCAGAGAACCGCCTGTGCATAGGCCGAAAGTTCAGCCGGTCCGAACTTTTTCCGCGCAAAGGAGTTTCGCTCACCAGCAATTTTCAGAATTGTATCTTTGCTCGAGGCATCTGCCTTCTGAGGCAGGATAAGGGCAAGCAGTTCCAGTTCAGCATTGACTGCGGCCAATGCCGCCTCCCGTTGCTCCAGTGTCCTGCCGGAACCGATCGGGGAGGTCGCTGTTGCGGAGGAGGACGATGGCTGCGAAGTAGCGGTTTCCTCCTGAAGCGGCGACTGCGAGTACGTCTGCCTTGTCGCGCCAGACTCGCTTGTCTCCTTCGGGACATTCATTCTGGAAGGAAGGCGCGTCCCCGGCGGCAGCATCTTCTTGAGCTGCTCAATCGCTTCCGGAGGGATGGAGAGAGGAGTGTGCCGCCCCTCTGCGGCAAAAGAGGGAAATACCGGAGTGCAACAGCAGATGACAGCCATAACAAGTATGTTCTTCATAGATGCTCCCATCGTCAATTCATCTACCACCATCAAAAATTCAGCTCGGCCTGTAGCAAAAACACTTCACTTCCAAAGGATAACATACAAGAACACCAATTCAATCACCGCTGGGCATGCCATAAAAAGCTCACTCATACATATTATGGTATAATTTGTGTGGATCATAGGACGCTACTCGGATTTTGCGGAAATAACGGGAGGGGATATCCATGATTTTTTTTCCAATTAATGACTCATGCATGAAACGCAGTCGGCCCTATTTTCCCCTGCTACTCCTTGTTGCTCTTATGGCAATTGGCCAAAGCAGCCTCTCATGGGCAGACGACACAGGATATTTCCCGGACAAGCAGGGCGAGTGGCAGTATCGTCCTGCAAGTGGCTACGGCACATCGTACGGGCTGACCACCAAACAGACCCGCTCATTCAATGACCGGCTGAACGCGATTGAACGCATCGTGGGGGAAGCAGGAGTATTCAATCCCCCTCTCGGATTTCAGGCACGCGCCCGATCAGAAATATTTGAAGCCGGCTGCGCCGAGAGTTCCTGCAAAGGAAAACCGGTGCGAGGCCGGCTCACGGTTATTTTGTATTACTTTGTTGAGCATGACGGAGAGGCGGCGTGGGGGGGGGAAGCAAACACCTCGTTCGAACTGCGGACTAACGACCGGCTGCATGTTTTCGGTCGCCGCTACAGTCTCTCGTATGAGGGGCTCCGGCTGCCGGACGGACGTGAGATATTCTTCAGCCCCCAGGAGACAGCGCGCGTTGCCGGTTTTCCCGTCTACGACGGCAACTTGCTGATATTCACCTCCAAGGCTCGAGAAGTATGGATTCCCTTGACGCGTGAGCAATACTTGAAGGCTCTAATTTCTCTCCGCCAGCAAGAACTCAGTAAAGCCGAAGAAGACTCTGCAAAGCTAAAGAGCAGCGACCCATACCGCGATTGGCTGTCCAAACGCCCCCAACGACTCAAGGATAACGAAAGAGCCTACCAGCGGTTGAAGAAGATTGACCCGGTAAGGGCCGAAAAACTGCGTGCTACCCTGCAGCAGACTGAGGATGAGATGGGGACTCGTTTGAAAAACAGCGTCCCGGTCAGTGCTAGTTCGGAGATAGGATTCGAGTTCTTTAAGGAGCGCATTGAAACGCTGAAAAACGAATTGGCCGCCATGACTCCGACAGAGCGAAAAACGCAGGCACGAATTATTAATGACCACAACCTCGGTTCGGGCCTTGTTGCGGCGCAATCGTCCGAGGGGCGGCTGCTTGTTACGCTCAACCCCGACTACTTCGATAGTTCTCGGCCAGCAACAGACATCCAGTTGGTGAGTGTTCTGTTTGATTTCGAAGGGCCGTCGACGACTCATATCGGTAACAAACGCCTTTCAGAAGCATTGTTTGGCATTGACTGGACCCGCATTGCGGTTATTGCGAGATAGGATGTACGTGGTAAGAAATTAGTGGACACATTTTTAAGAGCGGGTTTTAGTGCCCCTCAACTGAAGTGTTCATGTCATCGATTAGATGGAAGTACACGCAAGATGCGCCGACTCAATGATATATACTTGATTCCTTCGCTTCCTGTCCGACCGTTGACGGAGAAATCGGCGTATGGTTCTTCACCGCAAACACTTCAATGCCTGCCTTTGTCTCCAGCGGACAGACATTCTCGCAGATGCCGCAGCCATTGCAGATTTCCTCTACCACATAGGGCTCCTTAACTGTTCTGACAAGGCCGTCCAGTCCCATGACCTGCACCTCCCGGGAACGGATGGCTTTCTCCGGAATCGGGCAGTGCTCTTCACAGACAATGCAGTCGATCTTGCGGGCAAACGGCAGGCAATGGTTTTTATCGAAGACCGCCTTGCCGATCACTTCACGCTGCTTGGTTTCAACAGGAAGGGATGGAATTGCCCCGGTCGGACAGACCTGGCCACAGAGAGTGCAGTTATATTCGCAGTACCCCAGCCTGGGGATAAGCAGCGGGGTATAGATGCCCTCCAGTCCGGCTTGATATGCCGCCGGATACAGGGCATTTTTCAGGCAAACCTTCATGCATTCACCGCAACGGACACATTTCTTCAGAAAATCATCTTCATTCCGTACTCCCGGTGGACGCAGCAGGCGTGACTGTTTTTCGGGATAGCGGAACCGAATCGGTAGCGCCAGCAGCAGGCCACCGGCCATCCCGCCCAGCAGCACACGCCGCTCCGGCAACAGCGGACCACCCCCCTTCAGTTTCAGAGAAGAGCGAAATGATATCCTCTCATGCGGGCACCCCTGCAGGCATTCCATACAGAGGACACACTCCTCCTTGCGCAGAACATCCTGATCGAAGCTGGTGGGGCACAGCTGGCGGCACTGTCCGCAATCGGAACACAACGCCTGCGGGACTCTGCTGAAGGGGGAAAAACGCGCCAGCCAACCGAGCAGCGTCCCGAGCGGGCAGATGTTGCGGCACCAGTTGCGCGTTTCAAACCGCTCCAGGGCGATAATGCCGAGCAGAATAGCTGTTGAAAGGAGCGCCAACGGGTAGAGCGTGTCGCGGAACGGCAGCAGATTGTCACGAATCAGACTGTATGCAGGCGCCAGAGTATCCCGCCGTTCACCGATGATACGATATAATCCGACCCACCCTTCTCTGCTCACAAGGCCAAGGACCGGGTAGAGCAGAAAAGTCATCGCACGCAGCAGAATGGCAATCGGGTCCAGCAGACCACTCAGATTGATATTGAACAGCGATGCCGAGAGCAGCGGCAGCAGCAGCCAGTATTTAAAGTTACCCTTGAGCGCCTTGAGCGGAGTCGTCTTGCGGATTTTTGAAGTCACCAGGTCGAGAATAGTGCCCAGAGGGCAGATCCATCCACAGAAAAAGCGTCCGAGAACCAGCGTCGCCACGGTCATAAGCGTGGCTGGAAACAGCAGCCAGCTCCATGACTTTGCGGCAAGCAGATAACTGAACAGCACCAGCGGATCAGCCCTGAAAAAGGAATTGACTGCCGCATTAATATCGTCACGGCCACGGTATTCCGTCTGCACGAACAGAATCAGGAACAGCGCCAGGAAGATAAACTGGCAGATGCGGGCAGTGGTTAGCTTCATGTCACTACGCCCTTACTACCTTGATCTTGTCCAGATTCATCTCTCCGAGACCACGCTTGTAAGCGGCAACCGTCACCGGAATATCGGACGGCTTCATGCCGAACAGTGTCGTGGCATAGGCGTCGGCAGCAACAATATCGGTCGAAGCAATCACTTTGTTCAGGACCCTGACATCAGCAATACTTCCCCCCTGTGGACCGTGGGCGGTGAGGATTCGGGTTGCATCGATAATGGTGAGGTGGCTCTTCACATGGGCGTTGACATCCGCCAGGGCTGTATCCAGGTTGCGGTGAATGTAGCCACGGTTGCCCCCCATAATTCCCATGATATTTTTCAAGCCGAGCGTCAGCTTTGAAAGCCCGTGATGCTTTGCTACCGGCACATTGATATACACATCGGCCAGGAGCACCTCGTCATACAATTCCCATTCCTTCAGAAACGTGCCGTTCAAAGCGACGTTCCTGAAACGCTCCGTTTCAATATGCTTGCACTCGACCCCTTTCATCCCTTTTAAGGCCCCCTCAATTCCGCTGTTAACATAACAGCGGCGAGAATCGTTGCAGGTATTATCAAACACTTTGACTTTTTTAGCCCCTGCAGCCAGACACTCCTCCACAACCGCCCGTACCACCAGGGGATGGGTATTGGCAGCAAACTTGACGGAGCGGTCCCACCCCATGTTGGGCTTGACTACGACCACATCACCCGGCTTGACAAACCGCTTCATACCACCGACCGCAATGATGGCTTTTCTGGTTATAGCGGCATAATCGCCACCCTCTGCCACGGCGACCAGCGAGTGCTCGCGAGCGGCAAGAGCTTCCTTCATCAATGTTGGAGCCAGCAATAGAGCGGTTCCAGTGGCTTTTATGAATGTACGCCTGTCCATACAAACCTCCTGTGATCATTTTTGCCACAAATCCGGCTTACACATGCACAGCTAAAAACCCGCTTCGGCACGAATCAACGGTGGTTTCGTTGCAGGTTGCCGTACGGGAGTAATTATATCAGTAGTTCAGAATATTACACGTGAGTGGGGGCAATAACCTGCAGCAATTGCTTTGACGGTGAACTCCGGCGTTAACACGATGGACAGCTTGACGACTGGAATTTGACCGCGTCGGGATTTTGAAGGTGCGCAGGTCAAAGCCCCCTGATTTTGTTCATACCTCAATTCAAACTCTTTAAACGGGCAGCGCTCCACTCTTTTTCAAGAGCTTGAGCAAGGCTTCGGCAAGCATTCGGTACCCTGCAGCATTGGGGTGAATATAATCTGATTTCAGATTCCCCTTGCTTAGTATATGTGGAAGTATTTTTGCCTCAATAGGGACGTGAAATTCTTTGGCAAGCTCTTCATAAAGTGGTGGTGGTTTCAAAGAAAGATTAGGTTCAGGTACCGCAACCAGCAATACCGGAACGCTCTGTTCAGCGGCTATCCGCATCATAGCGCGAAGGTTGTCGGCAATTAACTGATGATTCTGGTGAGCAAGCAGATCATTGCCGCCATGACAGAGAATCAAAAGAGCAGGATGCACCAGCTCAAGCAGTCCCGACAGGCGTTGCACGCCAGTAGCGGAAACCTCGCCCGGCACTCCGGCATTGATTACCTTACGTCCGGTCAAACTCGTCAGCACCGCTGGATAACTCTCAGACTCACCTGCACCAGTACCAAATGTGAGGCTATCGCCAAAAGCCAGAATCGTGGCATCGGCTGCCAGCGGAGGTAGTTGAGGTGCTTTGCTGCAGGCGGTAAAGAGCAGCAAAACAGCAAACAGCGGTACTATTAAGAGGTGAATTCTATTTGTGCTCATAATCTGGCCAGGGAAGAGGCTGGGTCATATTAAGTTACTTATTGATATAAGCATTAAGCCCGATGGTGATCGGCTTGCCATCCACTTCGGCGGCGGTAACGGCATTACCTCGCGTACTGGCAACCACCAGAGTCTTGCCGGATGCCGAGGGAGTCGGTTTCTCCAGATCGATTTCGATGCAGAGTTTGTTGCCTTTTATTTCAACGGTCATTGCCATTTTAACTACTCCTTATGTTTTGTATAAACGTCCCCACCGCCGCAAAATAGGCTTCCTGATTTGCTGCCAAGATGGTGCTGTGATCGCCACGCTCAAAGACGAGCAGCTCCTTTGGTTCACATGCCGTAACCGCGATACTCGGCCAGCAGCAGATTGGCCTCCAGACCGGTTATGCGCTCCTCGAACTCACCCAGGTAATCTGCAACCGACTCGCCATTGCCGTGGAAGGGGATAATGGTCGGAGCATCGTCATGCTGATGGATGTAGCGGCACCCGAGCCAGAAACTATCGCCTTTGACAAAGAACGGCTCCTCGAACCTGTGTGGCCAGGGATAGAAATAGCGGCTGGTTACTAGCGGATGATCAAGAAATGGATCGTTCATGCGTGTGTTTCCCGCACTTATTTATTTTGCCGTGCTTTCATGCAATACCCGCTCGATGCGGCGATCCGGAACCAGCCACATCAAGGCGACAAACACATAAATAGCGGCGGCAATCCATGGTTGGTAGAATGCCGCGAGGATTGATACGGCATACAGAATTGGCGAGATTTTCCCCTTCAGGTCACGACCGATCGCTTTTTTCAAGATAGACTCAGCTCCCTGGCTGGCAATAATCGTCTGCTGCAGGATAAAGTAGGCAATTGCGGCCAGAAGCAATACGGCCCCGTAAAGGGCCATAGGGGCTGGGGATACGTGGTTGTGCCCGACCCAACCGGTGGCAAAAGGAAAGAGCGACAGCCAGAACAGCAGATGAAGGTTGGCCCAGAGGATCCCGCCGGTAACGTGGTGAATAGTATACAGCATGTGGTGATGGTTGTTCCAGTAGATACCGATATACACGAAACTGAGGATATAACTCAAAAAGACCGGCAGGAGCGGATGCAGGGCAGAAATGTCAGAGCCAAGCGGCACCTTCATTTCCAGGACCATGATGGTAATGATAATGGCGATAACGCCGTCGCTGAAAGCTTCCAGTCTGTTTTTTCCCATACCGTTGCCGTTTCATCCCCTTGCATGAAATGTTCACTCAATAAAAACGTTATGATTATCTGACTCGCCGTTTAATGACTTTATCAGTAATCTCGGTAAAAGCAACATCGTGGCTGACCAGGAAGAGCTGATTCCACCATAATGACCCGCTGGAGAAGATGTCCATGAACAAGCTCGATTAGGTTCAGGAGTGACTTGACTGATTTGATGTTCAAGGTGGAACATCTCGAAGCAAATAATGGGGTCCGTATCAACAGCGATGAGCTTTTACTCGAACTCCACTTGGGCGGGTGGTGAACTGGCGCCAAACCACAGAAAACCCTTTAATATGATTACGGTTTATAATCAGGCCTACCAAAGAAAAAAGGCCACTTTCCATGAGGAAAATGACCTTTTTGATATTTGGCGTCCCCTACCGGATTTGAACCGGTGTCGCCGCCGTGAAAGGGCGGTGTCCTGGGCCGGGCTAGACGAAGGGGACGTATAAACCTGCCACGCCGTTCCATTTAAGGAATCATGCCCAATGAAGCGTGGAAAGGATGAGTTTTATATCCAACTATTCCTCGGAAGTCAATTGTTTTTTTATTAGGTGCCATAATTTATCGTGGCAAACGACATGTCCGACCATACCAACGCCTGATGACAAAGATATCCGAGAGCTTTTTATCTGACGGCCAGGCGTCAGCCGGACGGCGCGTACGCATGATTTCAGCAAGCCGCCGTGACAATGGAGAAATCACGACCCCGCCATTGCCAGTCCCGCCACATTCCAGACGGCTTTCTATAGCCGTCTGCCGGTCAAGCACGATAATGACATGTCCGTTCCAGACAATCAAATCAAGCGGCTGAAGCAGCGTCGCAATTTCAGCGCTCCGCTTGCCGGCAATAATAACTGCTTGACCAAAAGTAATCAGTTGCGAGGTATTTCGTGGCGTCCAGCCGCCGGTGGCATAGTACAACAGCCCTGAACAATCCAGCCCGGCCAGAATCAGTCGCTTTTTATCAACCGTTTTTATGCCGTCATAAAACCATGCCTCCAGCTCGGGGACTCCGTCCACTACGTTGCCTCCCCAGACATAAGGGCTGCCGATAGCTGCTCTGAGCGCCGATAAAATTTCTTCACGCGGAGGCAGCACCGGCCGGCGAGGTTCAGGGACGGCATGCTCCAGCCTTAGAAAACGGCCGTCGACATACAGACGAACATTTGCCGGTGCCACATACTCATCAGATTTAACCTGATAGACATCAGTCGATCCGGAATGCAGCTTTTTCAAGAGGGTAAAAACTGTCCCGGGCAGGGCAATGAATTCAAGCTCACGGACCTGTCCGCAGCGATCGGTTTTCAGGACATGCCGGCTTACACCACCGAAAACCACCTTGAAGTCAGAGGTATTCAGAACGGGGGTTGACGTGTTTGCCACACCATACTCAATGGCCTCGGATGGCCTGAGAAATGCAAGCCAGAACAGAGCTATGAGGATTATACGTTGTTTCATGTATGAGAATGGGTACGGGCCTGCCGCACCAGCTCTTTTTGTGCAAAACTCAGGCGGGGTGACGCGAGCAGATCGCGCAGGGTAGCAACAGGAAGTCCCGGCAGGAAGGTAGTGAACCAGATCAGAGGAGTACGAGGATTTTTGAGGATAGCCAGGCGAATGTTGGGACGGCTCTTCCAGCGACTGCTTCGGGCAATTAGTGATACATTTTCTGCGCTTGCATGTGACGACATCAGAAACTGATGCAAGGAGCCTTCTTTCAGATGCGGATTATCAAGACATATTTCTATGATATTCTGTACTCCTTCCCGAAGCAGCGCATCAAGAATTGCAGCTGTTCCGCGCCGCGCCAGCGTCAACTTGTTTCCAAGCGGCTGGGTCGGTATCTGCTGAACAATTTTCCGTTCGGCGGCCAAGCGTATATCGGCAGACACACCTGGTATAAGACACAGCTTCAACAGATCGAAAATATACAGAAGTGGCAACAAGGTTTGAGCAATAGAAGGAGGAGTATCCAAGTGGGCAACCAGAGCCAATTTGACCGCAGAGGCCTCAATAAGGGGCTTGCGAGCATAGATTGCGCTGATTACAACCCCAATCCCCCTCCGCTTGAGAAGTGCCAGGAGATGCCGGGAGTCAAGAGAGGGATTGCGCAGTGCCGCCAGCAACACTTCTTCCCGGTTATCCTGAATGATGGTAAACAGACGGTCCCTGTCAGCTGTAAGAGCCTCCATCTGAGCATCGGCCGTGTTCATATTTTCAGCCAATTCCGTTGCCACCGTCTCGATGCCTGATATTAGGGACATGACATGCCCTCTGCATAACGTTGTAATATACTTCACTGTAACACTGCCCCAAGTGCTGCCGCAATAATTTTTCTACCGAATACATGCAATGACTTATCGGTAAGATCAGTATGTTTTCTAGCAGTTGCGTCACAGGCCGCTTCGTGCTACTTACCATATCTTGAAGAAAGCGATAATGAGGTTGCCGTGACAAATATCCTGACGGAACATGCCGGAGTGGATTCATTGG
>JAQUCQ010000249.1 GCA_028686145.1 Desulfuromonadaceae bacterium
GCTCTTCGATAGGAGTTGAGAGGTCTGCGTCTGTCAAAAGAACTAACGTGCCCTGCGATGCAAGAACGCCTTGTCGTAACGCATAACCTTTGCCCTTGTTCACCGAGTAACGGATGATTTTAAGATTATGTATGCGTGATGATAACGTTTCGCTCAATGTACTGGTATTATCACTGCTTCCATCATCAACTACGATAATTTCATGTCCCAATTTATTATCACGTAAAAAATCAGCAATTTTGACCAATGAGGGATAAATGCGATTTTCCTCATTGTAGGCGGCAATAACAACAGAAATCATGACAGCGTCCGTAGTAGAATGGATTTCAGAAAGAGAATTGTTCGAAGTTGTGTTTAACGAAGACATGCATGCATCCTTGTCGTGTGGAATTATGAGGGTAACGTGCGTAATACAGCAGTACACGTTTCACCGGGTTGTTCAATCTGCGCGAAATTAGGAAAAAAGCTTATCTGAATGCTTTGACACACTTCAGCGTAGGGACCAGCGCCCTTTGATATTATCTGCGTCTTGGCGCCTCTTAGTTCTGTCGCCATTTACAGCTTAAAACGGATATCCCAACCCAACAAACACCGCCGGCCCATCTTTACCTATCCCAATATCCACTCTACCGATAATATTTGGGCGTACAATCGCACGGAAACCGACTCCGGGGTTAAATTCGAAGTCAGAGCCCTCCGCCTTGTCCAACGATTTCATCACCGCCCCCAAATCAACAAACGGTGCAACCTCCCAGTCTGCTGTCACACCAAACACCTTCCAGCGAAAAAGCCGGATGCGCTCTTCAAGATTACAGAGCAGAAAACTGTTGTCGATAAAACGGTTACGACCGAACCCGCGTAGACTTGACTCCCCACCAAGAATACTCTGTTCCAGAAAGGGCACATCTTTGCCAAGCGTCTGATTATACATAAAACGGAACACACTAATATATCTGGCATTAACGAGAGGCACAAAACCCTTGGCTTCAACCTCGTAGTGTCGATAATCGCCAGCCCCTCCCAACGACTTCATGGTTGGCTCGAACAAAATGCGGGCATATCCACCATATGTGGGGGTAATTTGATTATCAAGCGTACTGTATGACAACGAAATACGCATGGCATGAGTTGTAAACCCGTTAATACCAGGGACGATAGCTGATGAAAATTTATCTTTAATGTATGGAAGGTTCTTAATAGCACCCGAACGGATACTAACATCGCGGAAACGATCTCCAACGGTTAACTGATAATATCGTCCTATCTTGTAACCTGCAGAAATATTATAGCCTAGTTCATCATTGGCATAATTCGTCTCCATCTGTTGCGGACTTCTTGCATTAAAACCAAAGAAACGTGATGAACCATCAGACAACTTGAAGACAAAGCCGTTAAGTTCAAGATTGTTACGAAGTAGAGATGTATCCCTAACTCTGAGTTCGTAATCATGGTTTACCCTGCCAGATTGGGAAAGGTTGAACTCAATGCTCCGCTCGGGGGTCGGATAGGAAGCACCGTACAACGAACCGGTAACCCCAAAATTTTTATTATAGGTCACCTGAGGAGCAATCAGGGTCGTAACCTCGTCCTGCCTGTTATGAACAAGAAATGCCATCAGTGCACCGGATGTAACCCCTTCGTTAGGGCTTGAAGCGATCACCGGCACCGGAATCGTAACCAGCTTCATCGTATCGTCTGCACAAATACCGGTCAGTGTCTGAGGTAAATTTTTACGCGGAATATAGCTGGTACACCCCACAAGCAGTAACATACTCACGCACAAGACGGCTCGAATGTGCTGGAATAGCCTTATTATTGAATAAAAGTTCGCATATTGATTCTTGTAATATTGAGTTCCGATAGTGTCAATTGTCTTGTCGGTAGTTTTTTTTTGCGTAGAATTCATATTCATCTTGCTTGTCTTTCCATAGCTTACGTAGTGAAATATTGTTTAGATGATTCACTAGGCCATCACCTGTGCTATGGCCAGTAACATAGCCGAGGATGACCCGAGGCGTTCAGTATTAAAAACAACGCTTGGTACATTTCTTCTTCCGTGGCAACTTCATGCTAAAAAAATATAAAATACAGGTGGAAACTTAGCTGATACTTAGCTGTAACTATTTTTAAAAACGCAAAAAAAAGCCGGGGGCGTGCGCCCCTCGGCCAGTTCATGTTACCTGCTAAAAATGGTCAACCTTCCTTATCCTGACCACCATGTTCAATCTTATCTCCTGTGTGGTTGGGACGGTCCCCATTGCGGGGGCTATTGCAACATCATAGGTTTTGTTTACCGTGCTCAAATTCTGTTCTCACAGCCTTGCCGTGAACTTTTTGTTCCGCTACTTGCACCGTTTGGATAAGCAAGACGCCGACGTGCCTGATGGGCATCGCATCGTTCTCTTCGGTTTTTGATACATGTGCAGACAGGACACCGACAGAAAAGATGGCGGCGATGGTGAGTATTGAGGCAACAATAGATACGTTGCTATGATCAGCCAAAATTTTGGTTGCCTGAGTCTGCTTTGAAATAACAAGCAGGTCTGTGACAAGTTTTTTAATCCCGTCAACGGTCACCGAACCAGTAATAACCGCAGAAATATATTTACTGCCCTTATGATTCTCAATATTCCATTCCATTAACAATAATATCCTTTGATTATACTGAAAGCTTCGCTTATCTACGACCAGGTTGAACTTTGGCCCACTTGTGGGCACGGCCAGTCTTCCTATGGAGGCAAAGTTTAAAGCCAGGCCTTGGGAGCGGATTCTTTACTACTTGCAAATACGGCGTAATTTGCCCCCCGCAACGATATGATACAATGCAGGCAATACCACCAGCACCAGAGGTGCCTGAAATAACAGGCCGGAGATAATGGCGATGGCCAATGGCTGCTGCATGGCAGACCCTTGCCCGATGGCTAGGGCCAGTGGCAATAGGGTCAAAATCGCCACTACTGTCGTCATTACGATCGGCCGCATACGGTTTTTGCCCGCTTCTATCAACGCGACGGTCGGATTCATCTCATCAATCAGCTCGCGATATTCGGAAAAATAGAAGATGGCGACTTCAGTGACAATGCCGACGATCATTGTCATTCCCATCATGGACGATATATTGAGTTCGGTGCTGGTCACCCAGAGTCCAAGGAAGACTGCTGCCAACGACAGCAGCGGAATGACGGCAATGGCCAGAACAATCCGAAACCGCTCGTACAGAAACAGCAGCAGCAACAGAACCAGGGCCATGGCGGCAATAAAGACTGCAATTAACCCGCGAAAAGCAATCTGCTGCTGTTTGTACATACCTCCCAGTTCGAAATAGACACCCTGAGGGATCAAGCCGGTACGTTGCAGAGCAAGTCGTACATCCTTTATTACTGATCCCATGTCCCGTCCGGTGATTCGGCCGGTTACGGCGATCATCGGCTTCATGTTCTCTCCGGTGATTTCCGGCTGTCCGCTGACCGGTGTGGTAGTTGCAACACGCTGAAGCGGGAAGAGGTGACCGTCCGGGGCACGCAACATTAGGGCGCCGAGGTCACTCTCCGTGGCCCGTTTCTCCGGTGGGATCCAGACTCGCACCCCGACCATTTTGATCCCCTCTTGTACCTCGGTGGTGACCACGCCGGAGAGATACTCACGCACCATCTTGGTGACAACCTCGGGATCCACCCCCTCCAGTGCCGCCTTGGTCCGATCAACGTGGATCTCAAGAGCGTCTCCGGCCAGAACAACACCATCACGTACATCCACTACGCCGGATATCTTTCTGATTGCAGCTGCAACCTGACGACTTACTGCGGCCAGTTGTCCCTGGTTGTCAGCAAACAGCTTGATCTCGATCGGCTGGGGCACGGCAGTCAGATCACCAATCAGATCCTCCATTAACTGGGCCAGCTCTATCTTCAAGCCAGGCACCTGCTGTTCCACTTTGCCACGGATTTCGTCCATCACCTCTTCGATCGGTCTGCGCGGCATCGGTTTTAGACGAATAAAGAAATCGCCGGTGTTGGCCTCAGTCAAGCCGCCGCCAAGCTGTGCGCCGGTACGACGGGAATAGGTCTGCACGTCCGGCGTTGTCTTTATGATGGTTTCTACTTGGTTTAGAAGCCGGTCCGTCTCAGAGAGAGCAGTACCGGGGGGGGTCCAATAATCGAGAATGAAACCACCCTCGTCCATTGCCGGCATAAAACCGGACCCAACTTGGCGATAGCCTGCATACCCCAGCAGCACAAGTGGAATTATAATAGCTAGTATCAAGGCCGGACGTCTTAACAGCCGGGTCATGATCCATTCATAGAGAGATCGGGCACGCAGCATTATCGGCCCATTTTCTTCCCGGTCGGCCTCCTTTGTTCCCAGCAGATGCTCAGCCAAGATCGGCACAGCCAGCCAGGTAATCAGGAAAGAGATAACCAATGATGCGGCCATTGTCACGGAAAGGGCTTTGAAAAAGGCACCGGTGACACCGCTCAAGAAGGCCAACGGAACAAAGATAATAATGGTGGCGGCGGACGAACCGGCCAGCGGGTGCGTGAATTCACGTGCTGCCGCCATTACCCTCCCCTCGTGATCGCCGGTTCCTCCCCGCAGACGTCGGACGATATGCTCGACCATAACGATCACGTCGTCGATGATAAGCCCAACTGCCGCTGCCATACCGCCAAGGGTCATGATGTTGAAGCTCATGTTGAGCAGATTTAACAGGACGATAGTGGCCGCCAGCACGGTCGGCACGACAAAGACGGCAATCAGGGTGATTTTCAGGCTGCGCAGAAACAACAACAGCACTCCGGCACCGAGGATAACCCCAATGATGATGGCGTCGCGGACGCTGGCTGCCGAATTGACAATCAGCTCACTCTGATCGTACCAGGCGCTGATGACGACCCCTTTGGGCAACTGAGGCGCAAAAGCGGCGAGCTTGGCCTTAATATGATTGGCAATTTGAACGGTGTTGCCTCCCGGCTGCTGGTAGACATTGAACAGCACTGCATCCCGTCCGTCGGCGGTTACGCGCTGCCATTGAGGGGCTATATCACGCTGAACCGAGGCGATTTCTTCAAGTCGAACGATCCCGTTGGGGCCGCTTTTAAGAACGGTTCGACGTATTTCATCCAAGGTGGTCAGACGGGTATCCGCCATGGCCAGGTAAAGCTTATAGTGATCCTCCAAACGACCTACGGCGGTTATCACGTTGGCCGCCGAGAGGGTCTGAGCCACATCCCCCAGAGTCAGGCCGTAGGCCTGCAGCCGAGCCGGGTCCACGGTTACCCGGAATTCTTCACGATCACCGCCGAC
>JAQUCQ010000250.1 GCA_028686145.1 Desulfuromonadaceae bacterium
TGGGATCAGGCATGGGAGATCACCTGCCGGACGATGGCATACACCAACCACACCCTGCTTCCCGAAGCCTTGGAAAAATGGTCGTTGCCACTTTTCAGCCAGTTATTGCCCCGGATTATGGAGATTATTCTGGAGATAAATGCCCGCTTCATGAGGGAAGTGTCCAGCCGCTGGCCCGGAGATAGTGAACGTATGAGGCGCATGTCCATCATTGAAGAGGGGGCGGTCCCTCAGGTGCGGATGGCATATCTGGCTATTGTGGGGAGTTTTTCCGTCAACGGGGTTGCCGCCCTGCACTCGCAGCTGCTTACTCAAGGGCTGTTTCGTGATTTTTATGAACTCTGGCCCCAAAAATTCAACAATAAGACCAACGGGGTGACGCCACGGCGCTGGATTGCCAGCTGTAATCCGGGTTTAAGCCGACTGATGAGTGAAGAAATCGGTGAGGGGTGGGTGGCCGACCTGCAACAGGTCAAGCGTATTGCCGAGCGTGCTGCTGACCACGGGTTTCAGCAGCGTTGGCACGAAGTCAAGCAGACCAATAAAGTGCGCCTTTCAGCGCTTGTTGAGGCGAAGTGTGGTGTTGTATTCAATCCGGATGCGCTTTTTGATGTTCAGGTCAAGAGGATCCATGAGTATAAGCGACAACTCCTCAATATATTGCATGTCATTCATCTGTATGACCGGATCAAGCGGGGTGACACGGCGGGGTGGACTAATCGCTGTGTGCTGATCGGCGGGAAGGCGGCGCCCGGTTATGGCATGGCAAAACTGATCATCAAGCTGATTAACAGCGTGGCCCAGGTGATCAATGCCGACCCGGCCGTCGGTGACCAGCTCAAGGTGGCTTTTCTGCCTAATTACAGTGTGACAGCTATGGAGGTCATCTGTCCCGGTACCGACCTGTCGGAGCAGTTGTCTACTGCCGGCAAGGAGGCTTCAGGAACCGGGAATATGAAGTTCATGATGAATGGGGCCATAACTATCGGCACACTCGACGGTGCCAATATCGAAATTCGTGAGGAGGTTGGCGAAGAGAATTTTTTCGTGTTTGGCCTGACGAGCGAGGAGGTTGATGAATTACGGTGGGCCTATGACCCGCATACGATCATTAGCCACGATGACGACCTGCAGAGGGTTATGAACCTTCTGCGCTGCGGGCACTTTAACCTGTTTGAGGCCGGTCTCTTTGATCCGATCATCAACGCAATTTATTCGCCTCAGGACCCATGGATGGTTGCTGCAGATTTCCGCAGCTTCGTCGTCGCCCAGCAGCATGTGGCAGCGACCTATCAGGATCGCGAGCGGTGGACCCGCATGAGCATCATGAACACGGCCTGTAGCGGTAAGTTTTCCACAGATCGGACGATCAATGATTATAACGAAGACATCTGGCACCTGAAGGCAATGTCAATACCGTGCGAGGAATAATTTCAGGATGACATGCTTGGTAAAAGTACGCAGGTTTTTCGGGTGACTATGGATGTCATAACGACCCATACAAATGCCGACTTTGATTGTCTGGGCGCTATGACAGCGGCCCTGCGCCTGTATCCCGACGCCGTACTGTCATTTCCCGGTTCGCAGGAGAAGGGGCTTCGAAGTTTTATCGAGCGCCATCCGGATTACCTGCCGCACTTTGTCCGTGCGAAAGATATCAATCTTGAATTGATCACCCGCCTTATCGTTGTCGATTGTCAGCAGGCAGCGCGTATCGGCCGCTTTGCAGAGATTCTGGACCGTCCCGGTCTGGAAATTCATATCTATGACCATCATCCGGTGACGGCCGAAAGCATTATGCCAACGGGGGGGACTATCGCTGCCAGCGGCTCAGCTTCGACCCTTCTGGCCGCCAGATTGATGGAAGGGGGACTTTTACTGAGTGCTGAAGAGGCAACCCTGATACTGCTTGGCATCCACGAAGATACCGGACGTCTGCTGTTCGCATCGGTAACACCGGACGATTACCGCGTTGCTGGTTGGCTGCTGGGGCAGGGAGCCCGGCTGAACATTATCAGTGATGCGTTGACTCCGGAATTATCCAGGGCGCAGATGGAAATTTTGAAGCAGTTGCTGACGACACTCAAGACGACTTCGGTGAATGGAATTTCCATATCGATTGCCTATGCATCTTGCGATTACTATATCGGAGATATTGCTTCACTGGCTCACCTGATGCGGGATATGAAAAATATGGACGCCGTGTTTTTAGCGGTAGCCATGGAAGATCATGTCTATCTTGTTGCCCGTAGTC
The DNA here is from genome assembly GCA_028686145.1 of Desulfuromonadaceae bacterium. Lineage (GTDB taxonomy): Bacteria > Desulfobacterota > Desulfuromonadia > Geobacterales > Pseudopelobacteraceae > JACRCG01. The sequence goes on from JAQUCQ010000250.1 coordinate 2,255, forward strand.
ATATTCCGGAAATTGATGCCGGTGAAATCATGAAGGGGTTTCACGGGGGTGGCCATGCGACTGCCGCTTCGGCGGTTGTGCATAATGAGCCGCTGAAGCAGGTGCTGGAACGTCTTGACGAGCTGCTCCAGCTCCCGGTAAAAGGTGAAATAACTGCAGGGAGCATTATGTCGTCCCCGGTGAAGACAATGCCCGCCTCTGCCACGATTACCGGAGCTCGTGAGCTTTTGACACGCTACAATTGCAACGCCATGCCGATTATGGCCGGAGAAACGATGGTCGGCGTCATCTCGCGCAAGACTATCGAGAAGGCGTTGCACCATGGGTTGGGTGATTCTCCGGTGACGGACTTCATGCATACCGAATACCTCTCTGCTTCACCAGATACCCCGCTCACGGATATTCAGTCCTACATGGTAACCGGCAATCGTCGTTTCGTTCCAGTTTTTAGAGGGACGGAACTTGCCGGAGCGGTGACACGAACCGATCTGATGCGGCATATTTACGGAGGCAGTCGTGGCCAGAGTGGCGCACTCTATGACCTTGACTCCCTGGAAGTTCCGACACGAACTCGTTCGATCGCAGGCCTGCTTGGCAAGCGTCTTGCGCCGAACGTCCGTGAAACCCTGCGCTCACTTGGAAAGGTCGGTGATGAGCTCGGATTAGCGGTCTATGCGGTTGGCGGATTTGTGCGCGTTCTGCTGCTGGGAGTTGATAATCTGGATATCGATGTAACCGTTGAAGGCGATGGCGTCTTCTTTGCGGAGTCTTTTGCAGAACGTCATGGCGGCAGGGTGCGCAGCCATAAAAAGTTCGGTACTGCGGTGCTGGTCCTGCCGGATGGTCACAAAATTGATGTGGCCAGCACCCGCCTGGAATATTATGAATCCCCCGGCGCACTGCCGACGGTTGAGCGGGCTTCCCTCCGGCATGACCTGTACCGGCGTGATTTTACGGTCAATACGCTGGCACTTTGTATCAATGCCTCTCGTTTTGGCCATCTGACAGATCATTTTGGCGGCCAGCAGGATCTTCAAGAACGGGTGGTCAGGGTGTTGCACAACCTATCGTTTGTCGAGGATCCGACACGAGTTTTTCGGGCGATCCGGTTTGAACAGCGCCTTGGTTTTCACATCGCTCCCCACACTGAGAACCTGATTCGCAGTGCGGTTCGGATGCATCTCCTTGACAAGCTGGGAGGGGAGCGGCTGATGAATGAACTGGTACAGATCCTGCGTGAAAAAGAGCCGTCAGCGGCCATTAGACGTATGGCTTCCTTGGGGCTTCTGCCATTCATTCATCCCGCACTCAAGCTCGTGCCGGCAACCGGGCGGGTACTTCAGGAAGCGGGGCAGGTCATGGCTTGGTTCCGGCTGCTTTATCTTGAGGACCGTTGCGAACCGTGGCAGGTATATTTTTTGGCCTTATGTGACGGGCTGAGCTCTGATGAGTTTCGTGATGTCTGCCGCCGCCTGGCAATCCCCGGGCGCCTGGCCGTACGGCTTTGTAGCCAGCGCCACCTGGTTTTCACCACACGGAATACAATCAAGAGGCGGCTGAAGCAGGATGGTGAAGTGCCTAACAGCCAGTTATACAGCTGGTTTAGTGGCTTTACCCTGGAAATGCTGCTGTACATGGCTGCCCGCGCCAGCAGTGAACAGGTCAGGCGGTTTGTATCGCTCTATCTGACCCGGCTGCGTGCCGTTGCCCCGCTATTGAACGGGAATGACCTGTGCGGACTTGGTCTGGAGCCCGGGCCGCTGTTTGGGCGCATCATGGAACGTCTGCTTCAGGCGCGTCTTGATGGTGAAGTAACGAGCCGTGATGAGGAAGAGGCGTTGGCGTTGTCCCTCACTCATAGTGGCTAAAAACAAATAATATCGTATGGTTATTAGAAACTGTCTTGACTGGATGCTCCGTAATATGTTAGTAAAATAGTCTGGAAAATTAAATAATGGTATGGAGACGACACGAGATGATACAGCTAAAAAAGCTTGTTGCGGTAATGACGCTTGTTTCGCTTTTAACCGCAGCTTCATCGGCATTCGCCTCAGATGACACTATCAAGGAAGTTTTCACCGATGCATTTTATGGCGCTGCCATCGGCGGTCTTGTTGGCGGCGCTATCATGGTTTTTAAGGACAAGCCGCTCGATAATCTTAACTTTATAGCATATGGCGCCGCATCGGGTGTTTTGGCCGGGACGGCGTATGGGTTGGCCACGTCGGCTCGTGCCTTTGCCCAAGTTGAAGATGGTCGCGTAAAAATCGCGCTTCCGACAATTGTTCCCGAACTGCTCGTTTCGCCTGGATCAGGGCGTACAACCGTTGCCTGGAAGGCCGATCTGTTGAGGGGGACATTCAACTGATTGCCCATTGCCGTATGGAGTGTTATTCAGATGAACCTGCTGTTGAACAAGGCGGGTTTTTTTGTGTCCTATGCCTGCATTGCAGAACGTAAAGATCACCATTTCCGGGAGGAGAGTATGTCAGAGTTCAAAAATGTCACTGTAGTCAAGAAGGCCAATATTTATTTTGGCGGTCAAGTTGTCAGTTATTCGGTCCTTTTTGCCGATGGTACTAAAAAAACGTTGGGTGTCATGCAGGCCGGAGAATATGAATTCTCCACCGGAGTTGCCGAGATCATGGAAATTCTATCGGGAGAGTTGGAGTGGCAACTCAAGGGTGAGAGTGAGTGGCAGAAAGTGGTTGGCGGTGAAGCATTTAACGTGCCGGCACATTCCATCTTTTTGATGAAGGTGCCGGTTGTAGCAGATTATTGCTGTTCCTATGCAAGCTGACCATCGAGGCCGCTGTGTACGGTCGTTCTGACCATCATGTTGTCGGCCGTTTTGCCCCTTCTCCGACCGGGGCGCTCCACACCGGTTCACTGGTAGCGGCGGTCGGGAGCTATCTGATGGCGAAGCAGGCGGACGGGCGGTGGTTGCTCCGGCTTGATGATCTGGATACACCGCGTCAGGTGGCCGGAATGGCAGATGATATCATGCGGACGCTGGAGTCGTTCGGACTATTCTG
>JAQUCQ010000251.1 GCA_028686145.1 Desulfuromonadaceae bacterium
ATACCGCAATTTTTTGTGCGTGCGACGCAGCTTCTCTAGCGGTAATTTGCACTGTTCCACTCCTGAAAAAAAGGCCGGAACAACAACTTTCATCTCGTAGGTGTCATGCTTATAATTGTTGAATCGCCCACCAAGGCGAAAAAAATACAGTCAATCCTCAAAGTAAAAACCATGTCGACGGTGGGGCATTTCAAAGACCTGCCCGAAACACGACTTGGCGTCGATCCCGTAACCTATGAGCCGACCTTTGTCTATCACGAGAAGAAAGCGCACCTTCCCGAGGAACTTCGAGCTGCAGCACGAGGGGAGAGCGTCATGCTTGCCGGCGACCCGGACCGTGAAGGATATGCCATCAGCTGTCATATCTATGAAGAGGTAAAATCCGTTGCCAAAGAATGCCTGCGCATGGAAATTTATGAAGTTACCGAGAAGGGGCTGAAGGAATCGCTTGCCAAGGCGGTGCCGTTCGAACAGACCAACATGGGCCTCTACAACGCGTTTCTTGGGCGCCGGATTGGCGACCGTCTGGTAGGCTATATTCTCTCGCCAATTGCCAGCAAGCACCTCCGCGGCAGCTACAGCGTCGGAAGGGTTCAGTCGCCGGCAGTTCGCCTCGTAGTCGACCGTGAACGTGAAATCCGCGCGTTCACCCCATCCCCGTACTGGATACTGGATATCCTGCTGAACAAAAATGGCACGGATTTCATGGCCCGGCATATTAAGGGCAAGTTCACCAACCAGGCGGAGGCACAGGCTATCATCGCAGCCATTAGCGCGGAGAGCCATTCAATCGCCGTAAAGGTAGAAAAGAAAGAGGTCAGGCAATCTCCAAAACCGCCGTTCACGACGGTTGATTTACAGGCTGCCGCAGCCGCCCGACTGAAGTTCACGCCGGAGCATACGATGAAACTTGCTCAGGCGCTTTTCGATCATGGCGTCATCACCTACCACCGGACCGATTCCGTTCGAATGGATGTTGCCTTTATCGGTGAAATTCGCGAGGTTCTGGGGCGGACGCTTGGGGATAGCTACCTGCCTGATCAACCAAACCAGCACAAATCAAAAAACTCTCAGGCAGAGGCACACGAAGGTATCCGCCCCACGCATATGCATTCCGTCGCAGACATCGAAGCTATAATCAGGAAAGAAGGGCTTACTCCTGATCATTCCCGGCTCTACGAAATGATTTTCAAGCGTGCTGTCGCAAGCCAGATGGCAGCGGCACGCTACAACTCGACAGTCATGATTTTTGACGTGACAAGCGAACGCTTCAAGGCTGCCGGGCGGGAGCTCATTTTTGACGGTTTTCTCAAGGTATACGCGGAAGTTGATGACGAAAAAGAAAAAAAGGGGGAGGAAGACAAGCTGCAACTGCTCCCCCCGGTAGACGTTGGTGAGTTAGTGCCGAAGCTGTGTGAAATTCTTGACGAGAAAAAGAGCAAGCCACCGGGGAGGTTTACGCTGGGTTCTCTGGTAAAGGAGTTGGAGCGGCTTGACATCGGGCGCCCATCCACCTACGCTGCAATTACCAAGAACATAACAGACCGTGGTTATATTAAGGAAGAAAAGGGAAAAGTGGTCCCATTGGCACGTGGAGAAACCCTGATTGACTATCTCAGGAATAAACATGCCTGGGTGATCGATTATGAGCTGACCAGTAAGATGGAAAACTTTTTGGATCTGGTGGTAGAAAACAAGGAACCCTGGCAGCGTTTTTGTAAAGGTGTTCACAACAAGATGGGGTTCTTTATTCCTCCGGTACGGGCGGCGGGAGACGGTCCGAGCGAAGGGCAGCTCAAGTACGCCAACGACCTTGCACAAAAAAACAGCCTTGTAATACCTGAGGAAACACTGAAGAGCAGCAAGGCACTCTCTGTATGGATTGAAGGTGCCGTAGGCACGAAAATACGGCCGACATCTCCACCCAAGACAGTTCCAACTCCCGCAGCATCCGCCAAACAGAAATCGACATAACTTTTAGCGACTGTGGTGGTATCATGTATGCGTATGAATCAATGTAAACCCGGTACGGCAGCTCACATGTGCAACTGACTAAAAATTGTCTTTACGGAGATATCATGTTTAACAACCCGTTACTCCTTGTCTGTCTTGCCATCGGATGCGGAGCCCTGCTCGGTCGCATTTCTTTTAAAAAAGTATCCTTGGGAGTTGCCGGAGTGCTGTTTGCCGGTGTCATGTGGGGCTATCTTGTTCCCACAGTCAAGCCGCCAGATGCCTTGTCAACTTTTGGTCTTGCACTATTCGTTTATGCAATTGGTCTTTCTTCGAGCGATCTTTTATTCGATACCTGGTCCCACGGTGGCTGGCGCTATATATTGATACCCCCTGTCGCTATTGGAGCAGCTTTAGGAGTCAACGTGGCGGCTTCTCACCTTTTGAATATACCTGCAAGCACCGCTGCAGGTGTTTTTGCCGGGGCCCTGACCAATACTCCTTCCCTGGCTGCAGCTACAACGGCCCTCGGGCCAAAAGGAGCTGAGGCAACACTTGGCTACGCGATTGCCTATCCGTTGGGTGTTTTGATTCCGATCCTCATGCTTTCATGGCCGTTCAGACGTGAAACGCCTGGAGTTGGCGATTCATTGGCAAGTGTCGCCATTGTAGTATGCAATATCAAGGAGCCTGGCGAGGCCGTAGCTGGACTTCAGGAGCGTTATTCGTTATCAGTGCGCTTCGCACGATGTGTGCGTGGCAACGAGCAGTTCGCTATTTCAGGGTATTCAGTCATTAAAAACGGCGACATCGTGACAATTGTCGGGTTGTTGGATGACGTGCGCAATGCAACCCAGATACTTGGTGTTGAATGCACCGGTGATGTGCTGCATGACCGCAGCCAGCTCGATTACCGGCGGATATTCGTCTCAAACCCGGCAGTTTGTGGCAAGACATTGCGGCAGGTGGGACTTTTTCGCAATTATGAAGGTATCGTGACAAGAATCAGGCGCGGAGACAGGGATTTTATCCCTAATGCAGAAACGACCATCATGCCGGGCGACCGCCTGCGAGTGATTGCGCCACGGGAACATCTTGCGGCAATCTCAAAATACATAGGCGATTCCTACCATGAAGCCAGCGAATTCAATATCCTGACTTTTGGGCTCGGGCTCGCAATGGGTATAGCCCTCGGGACTGTCGTGGTAACACTCCCCATGGGAATCGGAACATTTGAAATCGGGCCGGTAGCAGGTTGTCTACTTGCTGCACTGATATTGGGAGCGCTTGGCAGAACGGGACCACTGACATGGTACCTGCCGTACGGTGCATCAATGTCACTACGACAACTCGGGCTGGTTGTTTTTCTCGCATGCGCCGGCATCAAAGCTGGCGCTCTGCTACACTCGGCTCCGATTAATCTTTCCGCCCTCATCGCGGGTGCTTGTGTCACAACGGTAGCCAGCCTGGTAACAATTGCCATGGCACGCATGATTGCCGGCAAGTCGTGGCCATTCATCGGAGGTGTCCTATCCGGCCTTCAGACGCAGCCGGCCGTTCTTGGCTTTGCCGTCGGGCGGTGCGGCAATGATCGGGTTGAGGCTGGTTATACTGCTGTTTTTCCGCTCAGCATGCTGTTGAAGATCGTCTTTGTGCAGATTTTTTTATTGATTATGGAGTCATAATATGGAAGAGGACGTTGTTCCCCATGAAAAGCAGGCTGTTTATCCCGAGGAAGGTGTCGACATCCCTCTGGAAAAGATACATCCTGATACGCTGAGAAATATGGTTGCGGAGTTTGTGACAAGGGAGGGGGCCGATCTGGGCGATTCAAGTTACTCACTCGATGATAAAATAGCCCAGGTACTGAAGCAGCTTCGTGACAACAGGGCAAAGGTGGTTTATGATCTCACGTCGGAGAGCTGGAACATTATCGTGTGCCGTTAAATCATAGTGGAGGTATATACCTTGCTCTAAGTTTTGATAGAAATCATTATTTAATCTCTAAGTTATTTCGACGTTGCACCTCCAGCTACAGACAATAAAATGCCCCACCGTAGCATACGGTGAGGCATTTATTGTTTATGAATATAGTTCCTATTTCAAAAGTTTATATAGATACGCAAACGTGCCCCCCACAGAGAGACCGGATAACAATGCACTATACCTGTGGATTATCTCAGCAGCATGGATCTGGACTGCGTATGTTGCAGCATCAGTCGTTTCACCCGTAAAATCAATAATGTCCATCCAAGCTTTGTCCCATTGATATATTTGGAGATACAATTCAGAACCTTTCCAAAGAAAGATAAAAAAGAACACCGCCACAAAGCAGATAATACCTTTTGCAACAAAAGAGTCACGAAGTTCGTTATAAATTTTCCAAACCATATACATATTGATAATTGATAAGAAAAACCAGATGGAATTTGCCATGATTTTGTAGTTCCTGAGAGAATTCAGGCTTGGCTTCGGGTTCAAAATAATTAGCACGGTTGCAACTACAATGGCTCCTATGGTGGATAAATATACCAGCTTTTTCCCACCAGATATTTCCAGGGTACGTGTAAAAATATAATACTCCTGGAATCCCTGACTGATTACCATAATAGCAATCGCGCCGATGACATAGTGAAGAGCTTCGACCTTGTTATAGGTCTGTGCATAAGGATTTAGCATGTACGCCTGGCTCCAAAAAATCAAAAAGAAACCAACAGAAATACTAGTCCATATGCGTGCAATACCAAGGCTAAAATAAAAACTGACCGCGGCCGCGAAAAACCAGAAAACAGTTTGGATGATGGTAAAGGTGTCGTATTCTACCGGGTTGTAAATCTTCGGTAAAAAAGAAAGAATTGAATCCATACTACCTCCAGATTAATGGCTAACAGATTATACAAATTCTATGGCAAGGCTCATCAAGAGCCCTCTATAAATAATAATGTTATTACATACTGCTTATAGTAGATTTTTCTGATTCAAGATCATCAAGAGTAGTGCTTTAACTTATAATAAAAGAAGACTCAACATTTAAGTCATGATATTTAAAAAGAACTATTAGTATTAACTATATGAAACAGATCAAATCGTCAATTCAATTATTATCGTATATGGCATCGTTTCTGACTGCACCATACACCCCTTAACAAGCCTCCGTCAAAGTAATTTCACATAATTATGGTAAAGTAGTATGAAAATATAATCATGGGTATGGTTCATGAAAGTGATCAGGACACATTTGTGAGGGAATAGGTGTTTGTGGTTTTAGTAAATTTGCTGTTTTAGCTTTTTAGTCGTTGTTATTACCCAGTCTTTTGATGATTATTTC
>JAQUCQ010000252.1 GCA_028686145.1 Desulfuromonadaceae bacterium
TCTGTTTCTGATGGCGCGAGCCCTGTATTACAAAAAGAATTCCGCCTTTCAGGCCAAAGACGCTTTTGAAAACCTGATCAGAGGATACCCGGACAGCAAGCACATTCCGGAGGCACATTTGTATCTAGATAGACTTTGGTTTTGCATGGTATTGAGCAGAGTGCAGCATCAAAGAGCTGTTCCGCCCTGCCGGTGTCCAGTGCCGAGAATGGCCCGAACTGCAGGGCCTCTCCACAGGGCTGGATTACGAGAAAAGCGGATTCTTTGGCCAGCACCCTGCCGCGACCGGCGGTCGCCGCCAGTAAGGCATCACGCCGGTCGCCCCAGGCCTGATTGTCGATGCTGCTTGCCGAGGAGGTTATGACACTCCCGTCGGTATGCGCTGTATGCCCGGAATGCCGCTGCCTCCCGGCGCCAGTCCAGCGAAAGATGGTATCAACAGCGGTAAAGCCGTGCTTTTCATAGATGGATTTGCCTGTTTTTGAGGCAGTAAGCCAAATGGTATCTGCCCCCGCATCGCGAAGCGCCTCAATTGTCCGGAGAAAAAGTGCCTCGCCAATCCCTCTCCCCCGATGTTCCGCGCTGACGATAAGGTTGCCGATCCAGCCGCTCCGGTCATGGCGCATAGAAGTGACAAAACCGATACCCGTACCCGATTCATCCCGCACACAGAAACTTCCTGCGGAAAATGTTGCCAGGAGGAAATCAAACTCCCACGCTTCGGCCACCCACCCCTCCGTTGCTGCCAGCCCCAGAAAAGTGGCGATGTCATTGATGCAGAATGGCTCGATTATCATGTAGTGGGACAAGCTGCCTTGGCGATCGTCACATTCAGATCCTGGCCGATAAGGCCGATTGCATCCGCCCGGCACTGTTTGCAGTGGGCAAACTGGCCTATTATGCTTTCATTTGCTTTTCTGATCTCGGCCATGCGGGCTTCGCTGGGAGGCTCGATATCGGCGAAATCAGCCTGCGGTATGATCGGCATGATGTTCATCACAAAAGCTCCCAACTCCTTCACCTTGGCGGCTATCAGCGGGATCTGCTCGTCGTTGACACCCGGCACCAGAACCGAATTAACTTTGATCGTCAGCCCCAGCTCACCGGCGCGCTTGAGACCTTCAAACTGGTTGGCAATGAGGATTTTGGCACCTTCCACGCCGGTATAGTGTTTGCCATGATAGATCACATGGCGGTATATCTGGGCACCGACCTCAGGGTCGATGGCATTGATGGTAACGGTCAGACTATGAAGTCCCAATTCGTAGAGACGATCAATCGATTCCGGCAATAACAGGCCGTTGGTGCTCATGCAGAGCATCAGGTCAGGAAATTCCTTCTTTACCAGTTCAAACGTTTCGAAGGTCTCTTCGTTTGCCAGCGGGTCGCCGGGACCGGCGATGCCGATAACCTTGATGATCGGGCCTGCTATCGGACTGGCCATTACCTCACGGACCTTTATGATTGCCTCTTGCGGAGTCAGCAAACGGCTCGTCACGCCGGGACGGGATTCGTTGGCGCAATCATGCTTACGCGTGCAATACCCGCATTTAATGTTGCATTTGGGAGCTACGGCCAGGTGCATACGGCCGTTTTTGTGATGATTGCCGCCAAAACAGGGGTGGCCCTGAATTTTATTCTTCATCTCGCATGCAGTTGCCATGGGTTTCTCCTTCCGAAATAAAAACGCCCGCAGGAAGGTTTCCCACGGGCGTCGTTGCCTGTTACGTACGACATAGGCACAAGGCGTGCCAAATTTCATAAAACCTCATCACAGAGGTGCAAAAAGCGGAGATATCGGCACTAAAACGAATAAAACAGCCCGCGAGGGTGAGCCTCATTCCAACTGTGCACATTCCTGAAAACAGCCTGAATGCCTTATTATTGAGCAGATAACAGGTCTGACTGCACTGGTTCATTATTTGCAGATGTTTGTAAGCGTTTTCTGAGATTAATTCTGTGGTGATGCGTTTCGTGAAAGGCTGTCCATGTTCAACCAGTACAATCTCGATGAAATCCGCAACCGCGCCCGAGCCGCCTTTATCGGCATGGCAATCGGCGATGCACTGGGCGCTACGCTCGAATTCATGACAGCAACAGAAATTGCCGCAAAATACGGCACCTTCCGGGATATTGCCGGTGGTGGCTGGCTGCGCTTGAAAGCGGGGCAGGTGACGGATGACACCGAGATGGCTCTCTGTATTGCCCGGGCCATTGTAAAAAACCAGGCATGGTCAACCGAGGCGGTGGCCGACAATTTTGCCACTTGGCTTAAATCCCGGCCGGTCGATTGTGGCGACACCTGCCGGAAAGGGATCCGTGCCTATATGCTTAAAGGCCAGCTTGAATCCCCGCCCAACGAATGGGACGCGGGAAACGGAGCAGCCATGCGCATCCTGCCGGCCGCACTTTTTTCGCTTCCTGACGAAGAGTTGCTCAAGAAATACGTGGTTGAGCAAGCCCACATCACTCATAACAATCCGGTATCTGATGCCGCCTGCCTGTGCCTGGGACAACTTCTCCACATGACGATCTGCGGGGCCAGCAAAAGCCGCTTGCGGCGCCATGTTGACGGGCTGGTAACCAGGTTCCCCACCTTTAACTTTGAACCATACCGCGGCCTCGCCACCGGTTATATCGTGGATACCATGCAGACTGTGTTTCACTGGTTTTTTCTCGGGAAAAGTTTTGAGGACTGCCTGGTCGGAACGGTCAACCAGGGGGGTGATGCCGATACAACCGGTGCAATCTGCGGAATGCTTGCCGGGGCATATTATGGGATGGAAGCGATACCAAAGCGCTGGATAAAGAAGATGGACAGCAAGGTTATTACCGAAATTGAACTCATGGTTGAGCGCCTGGTGGCGGCAAGTCCGGCAGGGAGCATGATTTAGGGGCGCAGCACGCCGCGCCCCGTTCGCAGTGGTACGGACAACCGGGAGAAGGAACCTACCCTTTCAAAATCGCGGTCGCAACCTGCAGCAGCGTTTTGCGTTTATCCATCGCCGTCTTCTGCATAACTCTATAGGCTTCAGCCTCGGACACGCGGTTCTTTTCCATCAAAAGCCCTTTGGCCTTTTCAATTATCTTGCGGTTTTCAATAAGCTCGCGCAGGTCATCTATTTTCTCTTTGAGAGATTCAACCTCTTCAACATGCTGCAGAGCAAGTTCAATGGCAGGCAGCAGATCCTGCTGCCGAAGCGGTTTGGTTAAAAAAGCGGCAATTCCGCTTGCCGATGCCCGTTTTACAGTCGCGCTGTCGCATGCGCTTGTGAGCAGCATGATCGGGATTTTCAACTTTTTTCTGATCTCGATTGCGGCGGTTATCCCGTCCAGACCAGGCATGGAAACGTCCAGAATCGCCATGTCCGGAAAGCACCCCAACGCCAACTCCACGGCTTTGGTACCGTCACCGCATTCAAGTATTTCATCGAAGCCCAGATCGGCCAGCATGCTCTTCAAACTCATTCTAATAAGCGGTTCGTCATCACAAATCAGTATAGATTTTCCCATGGTTGTTTCCCTCCGTACCGGAGAATTAGCATGAGGCGTGCCACTTGGAAAGAAAAGCTAATCAGGCAGGTAACAAAAATGATAGGGCTGTGCAGCAGGGAGGATTTTTATGCCGGCTCTTCCACTGTGTCTTCAATGAGAGGGGTTATGACAACCTTGATTTTACCTTTTCCCCAAAGCCCGATCTTCTTGGCAGCAGCGCGGGAAAGATCAATAAAATGGAATGATTTGCGGGCACAGCGGTCATTGATGGTGACATGAACTTCTTTTTTGTTAAGCGGATTGACGACCCGCACCACCGTGCCGAGCGGCAGGCTTTCATGGGCGGCAGTCAGTTTATTCGGATTGTAACGATGGCCCGAGGTCGTACGCCGGCCTTCAAAGCGGCGGGCATAATATGACGCAAAGCCTTCGACAGATTCAAATGAAGTGCTTTTGAGGGAGTGTTCTTCCTGATAGGCCGGCGTCGATGTAGAGAGTTCATTCAACAGGGATTGATCACTGCCGGAAAGGCCATCCGCATGAACAGGCGACGACACCACGATGATGGAAATGCAGAGGGCGACAGAAGCAAGCTCCCGCACCCTCTCTGTGATTAATACAGCTATCATATTGAAATATCGTCGAATCATGTAGCCTTTATACCGTACATGGGCATTCCGGTCAAGTTTTGTGCAGATATTCAGCAATCCCTTCCTGTAAACCGCGCGGCTCAAAGCCAAATACTTTCTGCCATTCACTGCTGCCGACACTCTCTTCCAGCAGCATTTGCAGTTGGTCCATTGTAATCGGAAACTGCGGAATATTTTGCATAACCGGGATAATCAGCTTCATTACACCCAGCGGGAGATGCGGCTTAAGCGGCCGGGATCGGCCCATGGCGGCGGCAATCATATCAAGCAGCGATTCATAGCTCAGGCGGTCTTTGCCGCACAATTCATACGTCTGCCCGATTGTTTCGGGCAGCGCCAGCGCACGGACAAAACAGCGCGCAACATCATCGGCATGAATCGGCTGCACCCGATAGCTGCCGCTACCGATGACCGGCATGACCGGGGCACGTCGCAATTGCGCTGCCAGCATGTTTATGAACGCATCGTGCGGGCCGAAGATCAGTGAAGGCCGGAATATCGTCCACTCCAGCCCGCTCTCCCGCACCTGCTCTTCAGCCCGCCATTTGGTCCGATGATAGGCAGAGACTGCATCCGGCCGGGTGCCAAGGGCCGACATCTGAAGATAGCGGCGGATACCGGCACTGCTGGTAACCTTCAGCATGGCCGCCGTGGCCTGCACATGCAGTTTTTCGAAGGTCGCCCCGCGCGAAGGAAATTCCCGGATGATGCCGACCAGATTAATGACGGCATCGCACCCTCTCACACTGCGCTCGAAGGTTTCCGGCCGGGTTATGTCACCGGTGACCTGTTCGACCTCACCACCGGAGCTGCCGTGGCTATGCACGAGGAGGCGCACGGAATGGCCGCTGCTCAGCAGTTCCCTGACAAGGTGTTTGCCTACGAAACCCGTTCCTCCGGCAACGAAAATATTCATGGCAGTTCCTTTCTTGTGGCAACCGGTTCAGTAATGCTTCTGAACCATCAGCAGCAGCGTCACCAGCAGCGGAAAACAGTTGATATAAGGGAAGAGCAGGTCTCCCGAGCGGAAGAATGCGAGAAAAAGGAGCGGCACGGGAAAGTGCGCATACCACAGGGCGCCCGGACGCTCGATGATACTGAAGGCAGGCATGAGCATGGCCCCGGCACAGAGGGCA
>JAQUCQ010000253.1 GCA_028686145.1 Desulfuromonadaceae bacterium
CTAAATAAGCTACATTATTCTCTTTTTTACCAAATCCAGTATAGTTTGGTTTTGTAACTCCCTCAAATGGATGTAAGTTTGTAGTTCCCTCATACCAAGCATGAGTTACGTCTTCTGCAATTTTAGTTTGGTCAATTTCAAAAACTTTTGTTAAGTCTTTATTTTTTACAATTCCTGATGGGAATAATTTTGAAGATTCATAGAATGGTAAATCAACGCCTTGGGACTGCTTTATATAGTTTTGGGGATTTTGACTGTTTTCTTTCTGACCTTCATCTTGCCTGCCGTCACCATCAGTTGGAACTCATTCATTCTCGATTTGCCATCCTATATTCTGAAACTCAAGCAGGCCGCTCTGGAATGGAAAAACCGTCTGCCTGACCGCTACGGTTCCGCTGAAATAGAATGGTTGATAGACAAAGCATCCGGTAACATCGACAAGGCGGCGGAAAAGGCTGGATTTTGGGCTTACAGCTTTGGAACGCGCATTTTTTTCAATCTCTTCAATATTGTACTTTCCCCGATCCTTGTATTTTTCATGCTCTACTACAAGCAGACCGTTATTGATACAACGATCTCTTGGCTCCCTGAAGGGAGGCGTAGTCAAATCGTAGCTATTGCCCGCGAGGTAAACAGCAGCATCGGCGGTTATCTGCGCGGTCAGGTCGCGGTGTCCATTATTGTTGCGTTGCTTGCAACGGCCGCTCTTTTTGTGCTCGACATCCCTCATCCGATCTTATGCGGCGCTTTTGCTGGAGCTGCCTCGATCCTCCCTTTCATTGGAGTAATCATTGCGACTCTGCCGGCACTCTTCTTTGCCTGGTTTAAATTCCAGTCAGTAGCAATGCTTGGGCAGACCATCCTTGCATTTGCTGTGATCTACTTCGTTGAGGGGTATGTTATTAAGCCGTTGATTTTTAAAGAATCCATGAATCTAAACCCACTGGTAACCATTATCATGGTCATGGCCCTCGGTGAAACACTTGGATTCTGGGGCATCCTGCTGGCACTCCCTATTGCATCGGCCATAAAAATCACCTGGGGACATTTCGTGCGGGGGAATTTTAAATAGAGGTAACACTTGTATGACTAAGGAGACCCTCTCCATAACCGGGATGTCCTGTGCAAATTGCGCTGCCCGAATCGAAAAGGATCTGGCCAGGAGAGAAGGAATACGGAGTGCTGTAGTTAATTTTGCCATGGCAGAACTGACCGTCAATCACGACCCTGCCCTCATCTCAGAGGAGCAGATCATCGCGCTCGTCGAGGCCCTCGGATACGGGGTTATCAGGCCTGAGCCACTTGGTGAGCTGACTTTTGGTGTTCGCGGGTTGCACTGTGCCTCCTGCGTCAACACCCTTGAAAAGAAACTGCTCGAACACTCCGCAATTACCACTGCCGTTGTCAATCTGGCGGCTGAAACCGGCTTCGTCCGTTTTGACCCGCAGCTGATCGACTCTGCCGACATCTTCACTCTCGTCCATGAAGCCGGCTACACCCCGGTGGAACTGCACAGCTCTGAAATTGCCCAAGACGAAGGCCTGCGCTCCCAACGCAACTGGTTTATCTTCTCACTACTCGCGTCTCTGCCAATCATGTTTACGATGCGGTTGCACTCCAATCATGCCGTAATGCAGCTCAACTTGCTACTGGCCACAGCGATTCAGTTTTCTGCAGGGCTTATCTTCTATCGCGGTGCCTGGAGCGCCCTCAAGAATCGCAGTACCAACATGGATGTACTTGTAGCCTTAGGAACTTCTGCCGCTTATTTTTATTCACTGGCCGCCTACTTCGGACTACTCGGCCCACATCATGAAGTATTCTTCGAAACCTCAGCCATGCTGATCGCGTTTATCCGTCTCGGCAAATACCTTGAAGCTCGCGCCCGTGGCAAAGCCAGTGAGGCGCTCAAGAAGCTGCTCCACCTGCAAGCAGACAAGGCACGCCTCGTGACCGAAGACGGGGAGAAGGAAGTGCCAGCCTCTATCATCCGGGTTGGCGACGTTGTTCTCGTTCGTGCCGGAGATATCATTCCGGTCGACGGTGAAGTGCTTGAGGGTGGTGGTTCAGTCAATGAAAGTATGATCACGGGTGAATCATTACCGGTGCTGAAAAAATCGGGCGACCTCGTTACCGGAGCCACCGTCAGCACGAATGGCGTCATGCATATACGGGCGACCCGAATCGGTGAAACTACCCTGCTGGCACAAATCGTCAAAATGGTGCGCGAAGCCCAGGGCGACAAGGCTCCGATCCAGCGCTTCGCCGATGCTGTTTCCGCATGGTTTGTACCGATCGTGATGGTGCTGGCGGCTGTCACCTTTATTGTCTGGTATGCCATTCTTTCCCGAGACTTTCTGACCGCTTTTCGCTTTGCGATTGCCGTTTTGGTGATCGCCTGCCCATGTGCTATGGGACTTGCAACTCCGACCGCCATCATGGTTGGAAGCGGAATTGCCCTTGGCCGTGGCATCTTGGTAAAAAAAGGATCCGCTCTCGAAATAGTCTCCCGTTTAAATGTTCTCCTGCTTGACAAAACCGGGACACTGACCAGAGGCACTCCAGAGATGACTGACTTGGTACCGGCCTCGCGGGGCATTGATCCGACCAAGTTGCTTGAATGCCTGGCTACCGCCGAAGCATACTCAACCCATCCATTGGCCCAAGCGGCAATCGCAGCGGCACGGGAAGCGGGCATCGTACTGGGACAGGCCAACAAATTTGAGGAACGAGGCGGCATGGGAATTCTCTGCCAGTACGAAGGATTCCAGCTGGCGGTCGGCAACGAACGACTGATGGCGGAACTTGATATTGCACTGGCTCCGCTTGCAAAAAAAGGCAACGAATTGACCGCAGCCGGCAAATCCCTGGTTTACGTTGCGGTTGGAAATGCACTGGTCGGCATAGCCGCCTTTGCTGACACACTTAAGCCAGGATCTTCCCAGGCTGTTGCAGAATTACGCCGGATGGGCATTACCACCTGCATGATTACCGGCGACCATGTCGATGTCGCAACTATCGTGGCACAACAAGCAGGAGTTGATACGTTTGAAGCAGAGGTGATGCCGGAGCGCAAACGGGATGTTGTCAAAGAATACCAAGATCGCGGCATGATTGTCGGCATGGTGGGTGACGGAATTAATGATGCACCCGCTCTTGCCCAGGCCCAGATTGGCATTGCCATCGGCGGTGGCACTGATGTTGCCAAAGAAACCGGCGATATTGTCCTGATGCGGAGCGATCTGATGGATGCCGTAAGGGCAATTGCCATCGGCCGGGCCACCTTGACCAAAATAAAACAGAATCTGTTCTGGGCACTCTTCTACAATATCCTCGGCATTCCGGTAGCAGCCGGTCTGCTAGCGGGCCACGGCATTTACCTGAAACCTGAGTATGCCGGTTTGGCAATGGCTTTTTCTTCAGTATCTGTCGTACTTAACTCGCTATTACTGAAACGGATTGAAAAAACTTTGTAACTATATGATTATCTGTATCATCTTTGTCAGATGATCTTTTGTAAAGAATACATATTTCGGCAAAGTTTTTTGATTTTGATTTACAGCCTGACTCGTTCCAAGGCAATTCTCGATCGGAAGGCACCAGATGCAACCATCACAACAGAGGATAGACCTCACAAATGAAGACAGCTTTCTTCCCCGAAGAATCAGGCTGTTTGCCTGGATATTGATGGGCATCTGGACAGTATTGATCGCTGTCTCGTGGCTGTGGAATGTCTATGAAGAACGAAAGGTATTTGACAGGGTAGCCTTGGCCGAAGCGCGCACCGTCATTGAGCGTGATGCTTTGTATCGCCACTGGGGATCGTCTCATGGTGGCGTCTACGCACCTGTGACCCCTCAATCGCCTCCCAACCCATATCTTTCCCATGTACCGGAGCGCGATATCCGCACTCCATCAGGGAAGCAACTGACGCTCATAAATCCCGCCTATATGACTCGCCAGGTCAATGAACTTGCTCAAAAAAGAAGTACTTATCTCGGGCAAGCCCGTCTCACCAGCCTGAAACCACTTCGTCCTGAAAACGCTCCTGACCCTTGGGAAAGGGATGCACTCCGCTCTTTTGAAAGTGGGGAGGATGAGGTTAGTGCAATTGTAACCACAGATGGAAAACCTTATTTGCGGCTTATGAGCCCATTTATTACTGAAAAAACGTGTCTGAAATGCCATGCATCACAAGGCTTTACGGTTGGCTCCATACGTGGAGGAATAAGTGTTTCGATACCGATCCAACCGCTGATTGATGCCGGTCACGGACAGGTTGTCGGATCCCTTGCTTTTCATGGTTTGATCTGGTTATTGGCCGTGGGGGTGACAGGAATTGGGGCGCGCAAGCTTTCTGAAAGCTCCCAGGCACAGAGACAAGGAGAAATTGAACTCCGTCAGCAAGCCTTACAGCTGGAAGAAGAAATTTCCGAACGACAAAAGGTGCAGGAATCGCTGGAGGAAGGAAGGGCACACCTGCAGATAGTCGCTGATTATGCATCTAACTGGGAGTTTTGGCGTCTACCGGATGGATCTTTCCAGTATATGTCGCCATCTGCACATGAATTAACCGGATATTCTGTTGACGAATTTAATAGCGATCGAGAACTGTTCTATCGGGTCCTTCATCCCGATGACCGTGAAATGTACCTGAATCATACCCATATTATTGATTCTCATGGGAAGATAGTGCCGTTTGAAATCCGGATTGTAAGCAAAGAGGGAGAAGTACGCTGGATCAGTCATATATGCCAGCAGGTTTTTACGCCGGAAGGTCTTCCCTGGGGGTGGCGAGCCAGCAACCAGGACATTACCGAGCGCAAACAAATGGAACATGAACTCTTTGAGCAAACCGAACAACTCGAAGAAGAGGTTGCCGAACGCGAAACGGCACAAACAAAGCTTGAGGAGCTGAACCGCTCGCTGGAAGAACGCGTCAAACTGGCGGTAGCAGACCTGCGACAGAAGGATCAGACCTTAATCCAGCAGGCACGCTTGGCTGCCATGGGCGAGATGATCAACAATATTGCCCACCAGTGGCGTCAGCCGCTCAATAATGTCGGCTTGATTATCCAAAATCTGCTATTTTCGTTCAATGCCGGTACCATAGCACATGATGAGCTTAAAAAGGATATTGATACCGCAATGGATGTTATCATCCAAATGTCACACACCATCGATAACTTCCGTAATTTCTTTCACGAAGACAAAGAGAAAAGTGACTTTCTTGTCGGCGAAACTATCCACCACGCCCTTGAGTTTGTTTCATC
>JAQUCQ010000015.1 GCA_028686145.1 Desulfuromonadaceae bacterium
CCATGCCCGCGCCTGGTTACAGGCATGACGAATTACCCACTCACCGATAGGCACAATGACCCAACAATCTTCTGCAATCGCAAGGAATTGATCCGGAGTCAGCAGTCCCTCTTCAGGATGCCGCCACCTGAGAAGTGCTTCTGCTCCAATAATGCCACGAGTGTCGCTGCATACCAGCGGCTGAAATAGCAGTTCCAGTTCTCCCCTGTCTACGGCCTGGCGAAGGAAGCTCTCCATTTTTTGTCGTTTAATGGTACGTGAATTAATTTCGGCGTTATAGAACTGGTACGAGTTCCTGCCTGAACCTTTGGCATCGTACATTGCAATATCCGCTTTTTTCATCAGCTCGTCACACCCCTCGCCGTCATCCGGAAACATACAGATACCGATACTGGTGGTAGTATCAACAGCAACGCCTTCGAGAATAAACGGAGTTTCAAATACCCCCAAGATTTTTCTCAGCACGATCCCTACATCATCCGTCTGTCCAAGGGCCGGCATCAGCACCGTAAATTCATCCCCACCAAGGCGGGCCACAGTATCTGTCTCTCGGATACAGGCCCTGAGTCTTTGCGCCACTTCCTGTAAGAGTTGGTCACCACAGCTGTGTCCCAGTGTATCGTTTACCTGCTTGAAACCATTGAGATCCAGGAAAAGCAAGGCCAGCTTACTCTCATCACGGCGCGCCTGGGCCAGTTCCAGAGAGAGGAAGTCCATGAAAAGCTGCCGGTTCGGCAAATCAGTCAGGGTGTCATGGTGTGCTTGATGTTTGATAAGCTCTTCCATCTGCTTGCGCTCTGTTACATCGCGGGCAATGACTGAATTCCCGATAATTTTTCCATCCACATCCAATAACGGTGAGGTTGTAATCGATACATAGATCGGGCTGCCATCTTTTCTGATGCGAATAGTTTCAAAATGCCGGATCTGTTCATCACGCAAAATTTTCTGCATAATATGCGATCTTTCATCGCGACGATCAGCCGGAATAAGGGTAAAGATCTGACTACCGATTATCTCTGTGGCTGTGTAGCCAAAGATTTTCTCCGCTCCTCTGTTCCAGCTCGTAATCTCATTGTCCAGTGAAATACTGAAAATCGCATCATTCGAAGACTCCACTATCATTGCCAGTTGAGCACGTTCTTCTTCCATTTTCCTGCTTTCGGTCACATCATGAGAGGTGCCGACAACTGACATGACTCTTCCGGAATCATTAACAAGCACCTCTCCCTGGCCATGAATCGTACGTATGGAGCCATCCGGCCGTACGATGCGACAGTAATGGCTGATAATAGATTGACGTTTATTCAAGGCATCCTGAACAATTCTTTTTACTGCTTCGCGATCGTCCGGATGGACTCTCTCCAGAAGCCCTTTGTATGATGCCGGGACTGATGCCGGCACCAAACCGAAAATTCGGTATAGTTCGTCTGACCAGTGCGTTCTGCCACTGACAACATCCCATTCCCAACAGCCAAGATGGGCTATTTTCTGCGCTCTCGCGAGCTGCAGCTCACTCTTGCGAATATGCCGTACCTGTTCAGCGACTTGTCGCTTCAAACTGAGTTTTTCAATAGTTTCATCTATTACGGCAAACAAATTGTCACTGACAACAGGTTTCAAGACATAATGACTGATACCGATCTCAATAGCACTCTGAAGATAATAGGAATCATTATGGGCCGTCACCGCAATTATAATGGCTTCTGCATCAATCGACTTGATCTCTCTTGCCATCTGAATGCCGTCCATGACCGGAATATTCATGTCGGCCAAGACGACGTCCGGCCGTATAGCCCGGTACATTTCCAATCCAGTAGCGCCATCTTCTGCGACAAACAATTTCAGGTCAGGGTATTTCCGCGTAATAATTTTACTGAGCACGTCACGAGTTTTTTTTTCATCTTCCACATAAAGTAGTCTGTACCCACCCGTATCGCCCTGTAACAATTCCATTTCAAACCTCGAAGCCATACGTAATAAACATCCGTTTATGCGCTGACGCCACTATTATTTACTGCTAGGAAACACACTGTATACAGTTGATTCGATTCAGCAAAAAGCGTTAGCATATAGTATGCCGGTTGTTAATATACTGATTTTGCATAACAAGTTGATTGTATGGAGGGATAGAGGTGGTGGTTATGTAAATTCTTCCGACAATTGAAGAAAAAAAGTTACACTCTGGCATTAGGTATGGTTCACTTTTTCCATATGTACCTTAACAAGGTTTGGTAATGTTCGGGAACTGAATACATCCAGAAGGTAATTTAAAATATTGCTTGAAAAAATTTCTTGCTTAACTCATTGGACAAGTAGACAATAGAGACGTACAATTGGTTGGAAGAACAGTTTCAAGGAGGTGAGACCCATGGCGATGGCGGCATTATCACCGAACAGTGTTTTGGCTAGTCCGATCCAGGTCAACCCACAAATTACCGCTGACCTGCAGTCCTCAGTGCCTCAAGGCACCCAGGACGCTCAGAAGGCTGCAAAAGCGGTACAGACAGATACCGTAACTATTTCCTCTCAAGCATTGAAAATGGCTGATGACAAGAACGCCGTTGCCAAAGAGACCGCCAGGAAAAAGGATGAGCAACAAGCTTTGCAGCTGGCAAACAACAAAGCTGATGCAGATAAAAGTTCTACTCAACGAAATGCAGTGAAAGCATATGCAAGCGTGAGTGCAAATCAGTGAACCACGCGGCAACTGAAGAGTTGCCAGTACAGGAACAAAAAGAGGAAACCAGCCGTGGTTTCCTCTTTTCATTTTAGGCTTATAAAGCAATCCCGCCACAACGTTTTTATTTTGCGCGGCAGCAAGTGCGCCGTGTATGAAATTTTCCCGCCGGTTATGCCTTCGTGTCCAGTGGTGACTCCAACTTTGAAGCAGCTTCCTTCATACGCATCATTAGCTCTGAAGGCACCTGATAGATAAGCCTGTTAGCCGCGTCCATATACCGGACACTCAGATCACCTTTCTGATTATAGACAAACTGTACTTTGGCCATCACGCTGCCTGATTGTTCACTGCTGCTTACTTTTTTTGTCTGTTCCTTTTTTGCTTCTTCTTTCACTGCACCAGCTTGCTGCGGCTGGGAGGAAAAACTGACCGTATCGGCAACAATGGCCTTGTCCGATAAAGCCACACCAGAATTTTGTGGGTTGTCCCCCTGTGGGGATGAATTCGACTTCTCGTTTAAAAAAGGCGGGAGCGTCTGGGCAAGGCCCGATACCACGACTGACATAATATATCCCCCTTTTTAAATGATGGTCGACAACGCACTATATTATAGTGTTCTTATTGTACCTCCCTTTAAAAAAAATACAAACACTTTTTTACACTCAACAAGAATTGCGGATTTATCTTTTCAGATTGACCTCTTTTGGCCTTTGAGAATATTTTTATTACCGGCCTAATTGGTCAAAATTATTATTTCAAATATAGAATTTTACGCTCCAAGGCTTCAGCGTGGCTCGAATTTGTAGCCGACACCATACAACGACCGGATAAATTCCTCCTCCGAACTGACCGCTGTCAGTTTTTTACGAAGTTTCTTGATGTGGCTGTCAATAGTACGGTCGCTGACAATTCGCTGGTCTGGATAAATGTGATCCATCAGTTGCTGACGACCATATATGCGGCCGGGATTTGCAGCCATTAGGTTTAACAGCTTGAATTCAACTGCTGTGAGGTCAATATCATGGCCATTCAGGGTTGCCCGGTAACGGAGCTCATCCAGAACCAATCCCGTTAAGTAATCCGACCCGCTATCGGCACCCCGCCGTAATACCGCCTTGACCCGTGCGACAACCTCACGAGGACTGAACGGTTTGCATATGTAGTCATCGGCCCCAAGCTCCAGCCCAAGTAAACGGTCTATCTCCTCTACTCTAGCGGTTGTCATGATAATCGGCACTACAGAGAAAGAACGAATTTCCCGACAGATATCAAGCCCACTAATCCCGGGCAGCATTAAATCAAGCAGAATCAACTGCGGTTGATGCTGCCGTACCCATGGCACCACCGCCAGACCATCTCC
This sequence comes from Desulfuromonadaceae bacterium, assembly GCA_028686145.1. Classification (GTDB taxonomy): domain Bacteria; phylum Desulfobacterota; class Desulfuromonadia; order Geobacterales; family Pseudopelobacteraceae; genus JACRCG01. The sequence continues at coordinate 4,044 of JAQUCQ010000015.1, forward strand.
AAGTGAGTACGTCTCAAAACCAGCTTGATTGAGATAATCAGCTAAAATCGTTGCCAGCTTCACCTCATCTTCTACAATCAAAATGATTCCGTTCATACTCTGACTCCCGGCAACTCTATCCTGATCCAAAGTCCACCATGCGGCGAACCTTGTGCTGTGATACTTCCCTCATGAGCCTCAACAATGTTGCGGCAGATCGAGAGTCCCAACCCGGCTCCGCCATTAGAACGATTACGGGATGACTCCACCCGGTAGAGTCGCGCAAACAGCTTATTCAGATCAGACGATGGGACAGCGGGGGCCGAATCCATAAAATCGACCGCCACCATAGTGCCAAACTGCTGTAGGACTATCTCAAGCTTTCCACCGGAGTCAGTGTATTTCAGGGCATTGTCGAGCACATTGGTAAAAAGCTGATGCAATCGTTCCTGATCGCCAAAAACAATAACGACACCTTCTCCAGCAATCTCTTCTTTAAGCGAAATCTTTTTGGAAAGAAACTCTGCACGGTAAACGCCAATACATTCTGACAGTACGGCAGCCAGGTCAAGCTCGTTTTTTTTATACGTAAGCGCTCCGACGTCTGACAGCGAAATCTGATAAAGATCATCGACCAACCTGCTGAGCCGGAGCACTTCGCTATGCAGTGAGTGGATTGCTGCATGGTTCGGTTGGCGGATGCCGTCTTGCAGAGCTTCTATTTCACCCAGCAAAATAGCAAGGGGAGTCCGCAGTTCATGCGAGATATCAGCAACCCAATGACGACGTGTCAGCTCGCTCTTTTCCAGCGCCAATGCCAATGCGTTAAAATCATTGGCAAGCAGGCCTAATTCATCGTGAGATGTTACCGGAACCCGAACAGTGAAGCTGCCGGCAGCTAACTGATGGGTTGCCTGCGCTAGCACCCTGAGTGGTCGCACAAGACGCCTTGCCAGCAATAGAGAAACTATTGCAGACAAAAGCACAACAACTCCAGCCACTAACACAAATGCCATCCTCTGTTCTTTCAGGAAGCGTCGCTGCGGTTCATCGGAAATATTTGTACGAGGCAACAGCCCCAGATAACCTATTACCTTTCCCTGAAAGCGCAGAGAAGTTGTTGCGGTATCAGGGGGTACTTTCCCGTGATCTATCAGCGCCATCCTGTTGGCATCAAGGAGAAACAGGCGTTGATCAAATTGTCGCGCCAGATGAGGTGGCAGTGGTCTGGGCTTATCGTCATCAAAATGTTTCCGAGACACGTCGGACAATATTTTATCTTCCGGTGGCGGAGGGACAGCATCTGGCAAAGATGCCATAACCAAATGACGCCATCGTGCCGGATCACGCCTCAGAAAATCCCAACTTTGCTCAGTCCGGTAGCTTTCCTCAAGTTCGGCAGCCAATTGGGATATTCCCTTTTTTTCCATCGAATTAACAAACGCGAGAAAGCCTCTGCTGAGACTCCATTGCATGATCAGGGCAGAACTGACCACGGCCAGGATGGCCGCCGTAAGGATTACCAGAAACAGCTTGTGTGTAACACCTATCTTCATAACAACACCTCCCGTTCTCCGTGTCTGTATTTATCACAGGGAAGACCTCTGAAATAGAGGCATTATGAACGGTGGCTGTATTTCCTTATTATTTACACATTTCATACACATTCAGTTGCTAAGAAGTATTCTCAAACTATTAAAAGAAGGGGGGTGAGACAACAAGCGGCATTAAATCCATCAAGAAAGGAGGTAGGCATCAGAGTCAAAATGGATTCGGAGTGAGAAATGTTCACTTACACAGCGCGAGCGAATGCATGCCCTTGGCATGCTGTATTCAGGCGCTAAAAAATGAAAGGAGCACGCAAAATGGTAAGTTCAATCAGCAGCGGTACCGGCGGATTATCTGCCGCCGAACTGAAGAAGATGCAGGATGAGATGTTCAAGGCAATGGACAGCAACAGCGACAACAAGATCGACAAACAAGAGATGAGTGCGTACCAGCAGGCCCAACAGGCGAACGGTGCGCAGGGCGGACCACGTGTTGATGAAATATTCAAGAATCTTGATACTAACGGTGACAGCGCCATCAGCAGGCTTGAATCAGATGCCGGAATTGCCAAGCTGGCCCAACAGATGCAGAGCCAAAAATCTGAACCCGCCTCAACCTCCGACCTGAAGGATAAAGTATTTAACAACGCCGATCAGAACGGGGATGGCAATATCAGTAAGGATGAATTGACGACTCTGCTTGCCAATTCCAATCAGAACGGTACAGACGCAACTAAAATATTCAATGCACTTGATACAAACAGTGACGGTTCCATCAGCAAGAGTGAATCCGATGCTGCCATAGATCAACAACGCCATGCTCAGGGACCACCACCGCCACCTCCTGCGGACAGCAGTTCTTCGTCATCTGACAGTACATCAAGCACTACAGAATTTGACGCCCTTGATACGAATAAAGATGGTGTTGTCAGCGCCAGTGAATTATTGGCATCGTTAACAAACAATGATAGCAGTTCTTCTTCGGCTGCTTCCGGAAACAGCTCAGCCGTCCAAAATATTTTTGATGCCATGGACACCAATAAGGACGGTAATGTCAGCAAAAGTGAATTGGCAGCGGCAGTTGCCAAGACGGGCACTCAGAGCGAAGCAAAGGGGACTGCTGACACTTCTTCTACATCCACCACCGGCACATCGACAGATTCAGCAACCTTTGCTGCCGCAATCAAAAGTTATATGCAGGCAAGCTTGAACAATTTTGCCCAGAGTTCTGCAACCTCAACACTCTCCTCTTCCGCAGTATTTGGGTAACTGAGCTGGGTATTGAAAAGCCATGAAAGCAGGCTGGACCTCTTTGAGGATGCCTGAGTGGATGCCGACCGACTGACGCATCCATTAATTAAACCCATAAGAGCCTTGCAGAGGTGGCATTACCATGTACCGTCACCACCTGCTTCTCATGGAAGCGCAATAGAATTAATAATTAATTATGAATACCAAAGCCGCTAATCAGATATGGTGATTAGCGGCTTTATTACGCTGGTATTTTCAGCATCATTTTCCACATCTGTTTTGCTACGCAATAGTGTGGCGAATATCCTTCCCTTTGACCATAAAGATAACCATCTCGGCAATATTGGTCGCGTGGTCGGCAATACGCTCCAATGATTTTGAGATATAATTAAGTTTCATAGCTCGGGAAATCGTCGTCGGGTCTTCAATCATGAAGGTCAGAAGTTCCCTCTGAATCTGGGTATTAAGGTCATCAACAAAACTATCATCCTTGCAAACCTTGACAGCCAGATCCGAATCTCCACGCACAAAAGCGTCAAGCGCCTCCTTAACCATCACCTCGGCCCAGTGGGCCATACGAGGAATGTCGATATATGGCTTGAGCGGTGGCTCCTCACTCAACTCCCGGGCGCGTTTAGCAATATTGGCACATTGATCGCCCATACGTTCCAGATCGGTAACAATCTTGAGTGCGATCGTAATGAAACGGAGATCCCTGGCAGCCGGTTGCCGCAATGCCAGCAGTTCCAGACACCGTTCATCAATAGACATCTCGGCAGCATTGATCTCATGATCAAAGGCAACCGTACGCTCTGCCAACGGGATATCCCTGTCTACCAGCGACTTGATCGAGTTGGCAATCATCAACTCAACCTTTCCCCCCATGACCAGAATACTCTGTTTCAATTCATTCAACTCAATGTCAAATACGGTACTAATGTGTTCGCGCTGCATTATCTCTCCTGACCCCGGCAAGCGGGATAGATAAATTACGATTTTTTATCCCAAAACGCTATACGACAACAACTAACCAAACCTTCCGGTGATATAGTCTTCGGTCTGTTTTTTCTCCGGATTGGTGAAAATTGTCCGTGTATCTCCGGCTTCAATCAACTCGCCAAGATAAAAGAAGGCTGTTATATCCGACACCCTGGCTGCCTGCTGCATGTTATGAGTGACAATAACAATAGTATACTTGTCTTTCAGTTCTTCTATCAGCTCCTCTATCTTGAGGGTAGAGAGCGGGTCAAGAGCCGAGGCAGGTTCATCCATCAGGATAACGTCTGGCTTGACGGCAATCGTCCGTGCAATACAGAGACGCTGCTGCTGACCGCCTGAAAGGTCCATGGCATTTGCTTTAAGACGATCCTTGACTTCATCCCAGAGTGCAACCCGTTTCAGGCTCGACTCTACAATTTCGTCTGCGTCCGCCCTGTTCAGTCGGCCGCTCAATTTGTAGCCGGCAATAACGTTATCATAGATCGACATGGCTGGAAAGGGATTCGGTTTCTGGAAGACCATGCCGACACGACGGCGAATAAGCACAGGGTTACTGGATCGATCGTAAATATCGGTGCTGTCCAGAAGGATGCTTCCCGTAACTCGTGCCGAAGCAATCATATCGTGCATCCTGTTTATGGAACGTAGCAGTGTCGATTTGCCACATCCCGAAGGACCGATAATGGCGGTCACTTTGTTTTGTGGCACGTCCAAGGACACATCCTTAATAGCATGCGTCTCGCCGAAATAAACGTTCAGATTTTCAATCTTAATTTTGTTTGTCATGAAATCCTCTGCCTGCTGTGGCTTTGAAAAAGTTGTAATCATATTGCTTCAGGTTACGCCATGGGTTTTTGCCTGCCGAACAGCCTTGCAACAAGAGAAAGGCCGAACATAATAACGACAAGAACCAGTGCACCGGCCCAGGCCAGGCGATGCCAGTCTTCATACGGCGAAATAGCAAAGTTAAATATCTGCAACGGCAGCGCCGCCATCGGCTCGGTAAGTTTTCGGCCCCAGAAATGGTTGCCCAGGGAAGTGAAGAGCAACGGCGCCGTTTCTCCTGCCACCCGGGCAATAGAGAGCAGAATACCGGTAACGATCCCCTTGAGGGCGCTGCGCAGGGTTACTTGCAAGGTGGTCCGCCAAAAAGAAACACCCAAGGCCAGTGACGCCTCACGTAACGTGCCCGGCACCATTTTAAGCTGTTCCTCGGTGGTGCGTAGGACGATGGGGATAATGATCAATCCGAGCGCGGCCGCACCTGCAATGGCAGAGAACCCATGCATCGGCACCACTATCAGGGTATAGGCAACCAAGCCGGTAATAATCGAGGGGACTCCCGAGAGGACATCGGCACTGAAGCGAATAACATTTGCCAGGCGGTTGCCTTCATATTCGGAAAGATAGAGGGCGCCAAAGATACCCGTAGGTATGCCGAACAAAGAGGCCATGGAGAGAATAATGGCTGAACCGACCAGCCCGTTGGCCATACCGCCTCCGCTTTCTCCTGGCGGATTAGGGATATTCGTGAAGAAGTCCAAGTTAATGGAACCGGCCCCCTCCCTGACAATATGAACGAAAATCAGTACCAGCGGAGTGAGCACAAGAAGTGTTGCCGTCCCCATTAGCAGCATCATCACGGCATTTTTTAACGACCTTGCGACCATGCCGTTCATATCTGACCTCCGGAGGTACGTTGGCGAGTGACACCCCAGATAAGGACTCGCGCCGTGATATTAATTATCAGGGTGATAACCAGCAGAATCAAGCCTATCTCCATGAGCGCTGCGGAATGAAGCTTGGAAGAGGCTTCAGCAAATTCGTTGGCAATAACACTCGGCATGGTATAGGCGGGGGCTAGCAGAGACAACGATATCTGCGGCGTATTGCCGATAACCATTGTCACGGCCATGGTTTCACCGATTGCCCGCCCAAGCCCGAGGACAACGGCGCCAAGGATACCGGAACGTCCGTATGGCAGCACCGCCATGCGAATTGTTTCCCATCTGGTTGCTCCCAATGCGACAGCAGCTTCTTTCTGGCTTCTGGGAACGGCCAGGAGTACCTCTTTTGTTATGGACGTGATGATCGGTATAATCATGATCATGATAATAAACACCGCTGCCAGCATGCCGACACCGTAGGGAGCACCACGGAAAAAGGGCAAAAACCCAAAATGATCACTAAGAAAAGGCTCAACGGTATGTTGCAGCCATGGAGCCATGACCAGAATGCCCCACAGGCCATAGATAACGCTCGGGATGGCCGCCAGCAATTCAACCAGGGAAGCAATTGCACCGCCCAGTTTTCCAGGTGCAATTTCAGTGATGAAGAGTGCAGTACCTACCGATAGAGGAGTCGCTATGAGAATAGCCAGAAGAGACGAAACGATAGAACCCCATATATAGGGAAGCGCTCCAAATTGCCCCTGCACAGCATCCCAGTCGGAACCGGTAATGAATTTCCAGCCAAACAGCTTTAATGTTGGAATACTCTCAACCGCCATTCCGACTGTAATCAGAAGCAGGATGAGTATGATACTGAAGGCAAATCCAAGAGTAATCATCTTGAAGATGCGATCTCCGCTAATTCCCTTTGCGGAATCGATGTCTCGTACTTGTTCGTCGTGCGACACGGTCGCCTCCACACTGTCGTAATGAAACTGATTCATGATTGCAACAATTCCCTAGCCAGTAAAGAGGCGCAGAGCAAGTTTCGATCTGCGCCTCTTCAGGTTTGTCATGTTGATTGATTACTTGATGCCGGCGATGGTCTTTTCCACCATCTTGACAACGTTATGAGGAAGCGGTGCATAGAGCAGTGGTGCAGCCAGTTTCTGGCCTTTTTTAAGCTCCCACCGAAGGAACTCAACCATTTTTTTACCTTTAACGGCATCTTTTGGATGTTCATACACCAGCAACCAGGTAAAACCGGCGATCGGGTAGGCATCTTTGCCCGGCTGATTTACCAGGGAGATACGATAGTCGCTCGGCATATGTTTGGCGGCCCCTGCTGCGGCGGCTGTAGTGCTCTTGATGGAAGGCTCGACGAAGTGGCCGTCACGATTTTTCAGGGTGGCATACGGAAGTTTGTTGCCAAAAGCATATGCCAGCTCTACATAGCCTACTGAATACGCGGTGTTTTTCACCTGTCCGGCAACACCTTCGTTACCTTTGCCGCCCAGACCTGCAGGCCACTTGACCGAGGTGCCCATGCCGACTTTATCCTTCCATTCAGGGCTGACATTGGAAAGGTAATCGGTGAAAATCGCTGTGGTGCCGCTGCCGTCGGAACGATGCACAACAATAATCGGTTTGGCGGGCAGGTTGACTCCCGGGTTAATGGCGGCGATCTTCGGGTCATTCCATGTGGTGATTTTTCCGAGGTAAATACCTGCTATATCATCTGCAGTCAGTTTAAGGCCGGTTTTAACACCGGGAACATTATAGGTCACAACAACCGCACCCATGACGGTCGGGATGTGAACCAGTTTGCCGGGAGCAGCTTTCAGCTGGTCATCGGTGAGAAATTTGTCGCTGGCGCCGAAATCAACAGTCTGCTCGGTGATCTGCTTGATTCCCCCGCCACTGCCGATTGATTGATAGTTAAATTTGACCGATGGGTCGATCTTGGCGTACTCGCTGAACCATTTGGAGTAGATCGGGTACGGAAAGGTGGCACCAGCTCCGTTAATAAGGATCTCTGCATTTGCTACTCCAGCCATGGAGCAGACCGCCAGCATAGCGGCAATGGTATTTCTCATCTGTTTGAACATGTACTGTTCCTCCTTCGGATTTGTTACATCTTTATATTCACATCATAACAGACTATTGTTACAGCGATGTTACAGCTTGGAAAAGCTTCCGTTAATTTTAGTATGTTACACCGGCTTTTTTTACCGTGAACGAGAACATCGACCCTTTCCCTGTTTCACTTGAAACGGCAACCGTGCCGCCATGCAGTTGCACGATATGTTTAACAATAGCCAGACCGAGCCCGGTTCCTCCCTGTTCGCGGGTCCTTGCCTCATCTACCCGGTAAAAGCGCTCAAAGATTCGCGGCAGATCCTTATAAGGGATGCCGATACCGGTATCTGCTACCGACACCCGCACAAATTCACCGTCATCTTCGGTAAAGAGGCGAACAACCCCTCCTTCGAGAGTATACTTAATTGCATTTTCAAGAAGGTTCACCACCACCTGTTCAAGCCGCCCCTGATCTGCCAGTATGCGTGGCACGGCACCACCCGTTGATTCATTTATGATCGTAATATTTTTTTGCGAGGCGCGTTCCTGAAGTAACATGCAGGCCTTGGCAATTGTGCCGGATATATCCATCGGATTGAGCTCAAGCAGAGCCTCTTTTGATTCAAGGCTTGAAAGCGTCAGAATATCATTTATCAGATCAGTGAGCCGCTCCGAATGATTGTGAATAATCTCCACAAAGCGTTTCGCGTTGGAAGGGTCCGATTCCAGAGCGCCATCCAGCAGTGTTTCTGCATATCCCTTGATGATGGTCACCGGCGTCCGCAGTTCATGGGAAACATTGGCAACAAAATCTCTGCGCATGTTTTCCGCTTTTTTCAGGTCGCTGATATCATGGAATACCGCGACAACTCCCTGCCTGACTCCATCAACATTCAAGGGGACCCAGTGAGTGAAGAGAGTGCAATCGTTGAGCGGGATGGAAATTTCCCGTACCAGCTCCTTCATATCCGGCTTTCCAAGATCGTTGAAGGCATCCAACAGGTCCGGATGCCGCGAAATTTCAACCAACCGCTTACCTTCTACTTCGCCGGAAATTGAAAAAAGACGGCGGAAAGCAGGGTTTACCAGGCTTATGGTTCCATCAGGGCTCGCCACCATTACCCCTTCGCCCATGCTACGCAAGATGGTGTCAAGGCGTTGTTTGTCGGCTGAAAGGCGTTGGACCTGCATTTCGATACGCTCCGACATGTCATTGAGTACCGCGGCCAGCATACCGATCTCATCGTTTGAAGTTACCGGGATTTTAAACTTGCCCGCTCCGCGACCAATACGTGCGGCTGCATCTGCCATGTCACGCAATGGCCTGGACGTCAGATTGGAAAAGATATACCCGAACAGGAGGGCAACCAGAATGGTTACAACGGTTGCACCACCGACCACTCCGTGCAGCGTGTTCCGTGCAGATGTGAGATATTCCAGCGGCAAGGCAAGGCGAATGATACCGCCGGTACTGCCGTTGCCATACGTCATGGCAGAGTAAAGCATCGAAATCCGGATGGTTTCAGAATAACGCAGCGAGCTGCCATAGCCATTTTTAAGCGCTTCCTGAACTTCGGGACGCTGCAGATGGTTCTCCATTTGCGCCAACTGTGCCTGCCCTACTTCCGAATCACCGACCACCGTGCCGTCATGCGCAATCAATGTGACCCTGGCCTTGGTGACTGTTCCAATCGATTCGGCAAGGTGCTGGGGAGACGTAACCTGATTGTTACTTATCACCAGCAGACGGGCCAACTGCGTCTGGCTGATCAGGTTGGCCCGGCTCTCCTCGATCATCTTTTGGCGCAGAGTCTGATTGAAATAGAGATAGAAACTTCCGGTAATCAACGTAATCAGAAAGACGTAGGACAGCACCAGCTTGGTTCGGAATCCCATAGTATTATTACTCCTCTATCTTGTAGCCGAAACCACGGACAGTCTTGATTATGTCGCTTGGTGCGCCCAATTTTCCGCGCAGGCGTGTTACATGCGTATCAACGGTTCTGGTATCACCGGAGTTATTGTATCCCCAGACTCTCTGCAGCAATTGTTCGCGACTCTGCACGCATTCTTTTTTCTCCGCCAGATAGAGCAGCAGCTTGAACTCGGTGCTGGTCAAATCGATTTCGACTCCGGCACTCATTACCGTATGGCGCTGTTTATCAATAGTAATTTCACCGATAGTGAACAGATCGGCGCGTGCCGTCTCTACCTCATGCTCAAAACGGCGCATGACTGCTTTGACCCGCAAAGCCACTTCACGCATTGAAAATGGTTTGACAATGTAATCATCGGCACCAACTTCAAATCCGACGACACGATCAATCTCATCACTTTTTGCCGTTATCATGATAATCGGGATAGAGGCGGTACGCTGATCCTTGCGAAGTGCCCTGCAGACTTCGGTTCCCAACAGCCCCGGCAGCATCAGGTCCAACAGAATCAAGTCCGGCGGATCCGAGACGGCACGCTCAAGCCCCAGCTTGCCATCATGTACACAGGTGGCTGCATACCCGTCTTTCTCAAGATTGAAAGCCAGCAGTTCCGCCAGATCTTTTTCATCCTCGATAATGAGAACTTTCTTCATGTCATGCTCCTGCTCACAATTTAACATTGTTTTTCACACACACTCAACCTGATACAAATGTTTGTAACATATAATTGTTACAATGATGTTACAGACAGATAAAGATTTTGTAGAAATTGCATTCATGCGGGGACTTACGTCAATAAAATTCACAAAGATTTTATCTCACCTCCACATGATTGTAATATTGATCGTATATACTGAACAAAAAATGAGAGGAGGAAATGACGATGAAAATCAGACAAAATGAAGACTACTACTTCTGGTGCTGCGACTGGTGTGACTCGGAGAATCGCGTGCTTTGGTCACAACTGCAAGAAGGCACCAATTGCGGAGCCTGTCATCGACCGATGAGTCTGCCGGACATGAAGAATGGCATCATCATCGACAGTACGATTGCAGCAGGATTGTGCTAGTTATGCGCGGGTGGGTAGCTTCTCTGGCTGAACGGTTCCACTGGCCAATGCAGGGCGGTCTAACCGAACTGGATAAACAGATCAGCAAATTGCGCCTGTTGCGAGACTCTTATAACGATGCCCTGCCTCACGAGCCGCTCCACGAGAGAAGAGCTGATGTACAAAAAGACAGGAATTTCTTGTTACAGCAGTAAATGTACAATCAAAAAAATAGGTGGCGAGTATGGTGGCAATGCTCTGAAAAAGTCACTTCACAGCTAGTCACATTGTCTCTTTTTGAATGCTGCAGGGCTGTTTTTTAACTTGCTGTTTCCGAAATAGCGTAAACAAACAAAAGTTACCCATCCGACCAACACCATCCCGAGAGTAAACAAGCTGTACGAAACCGGCCAGGGCATCGGGTGTGTCATCATTGAATATTCCGACATGCCTCCGATGCCGGCCAGCAAATTGAGCGGCATAAAAATAATACTGATAATCGTCAGCTGTTTGATGACTTTATTCTGATTAATGTTTACGAAGCCGACAATGGCATCCATGAGAAAGTTGATCTTATTGAACAGGAATGCGGTATGTCCGTCCAATGATTCGATATCACGCAGAATCTCGCGAACATCAACATGTTGCGCTTCCGACAGAAATTTACCGCGCATAAGGAAGGACAGGGCCCGCCGGGTATCACGGACATTACGGCGAATGCGCCCGTTAAGGTCCTCCTCTTCGGCAATTGAGGCAAGAATTTTCGCCGATTCCTCGTCAGTCATGGTAGTGCCGTACACCTGCTTGCCCACCGCTTCCAGTTGAGAATACACATCCTCAAGAGCATTTGCCGAGTACTCCACATCGGCAGCATAAAGATCAAGAAGGACATCCTTTGCTTCGGTCACGTACCCGGATTGGGCTCTGGCTCGTAAGCGCTGCAGGCGGAATACGGGCAGCTCCTCGTTTCTGATCGAGAAGAGGGTCCCCTCTTTCAGAATAAAAGCGACCATCACGTTCAACGACTCATCTTCCCGGTCAAGAAGAAAATCGGAGTGCAAGTGAACCTCTCCATTATCTTCCACATAGAAACGGGCACTGGTCTCCAGGTCGGTCAACTCCCTCGGATCCGGCAATTCCACACCGAAGACCTCACTCGTCCAGGCAAGTTCATTATCTTCGGGGGTCACCAGGTCAATCCAGATCGGCTTGGCCTGAGCGAGATCTTCACGGGTTTCGATAGGGACCTGCCGCAGACGTCCTTCGTGAAGATCAAAAACCCGAATCTTTCTGCTCTGTATCTGTGGAGTCACCTCAAACAGCAATTCCACGCGAATTGAATCCTCAACCTCCAGAAGGATCTCTTCTTTTATTGCGTCAGGGACAAACTTCCAGACAAGTTGCTGTTCATCGGTGGACAACTCCTCCAGGATGCGCGCTATCTGTTCAGGAGCAAGAGTTTCCAACACTTTCTGCAATTCCGGCCAGTCTCGCAAGTGAATCAGAGTTTCCGACAGATCAGGTCTGTCGAGCAACGACTTTACACGGGAGAGATGCTCCCGGATTTCTTCATAATCATTCATAGTACCTCTGCACCATTATACACCTGTCCTGAAATAGAATCCCAATTCGTACGTGTAGCCATTCACAGGGGGAGGATAACGCATATCAGGCAAAAGAATCAATGCCCGCGATACAGCTGCATCAGGTATATCACAATCTCAATGGCAATCAGGACGATAATGATCCATTCAAGGCGGGCGGAGCGGCGGGCGTGGGAAAGACTGCTGAATACATCGGTCATATCCAGAAGGGTTTCGGATTTGTGCTTGATTTCGAGGTAGCGCTGGTTGAGTTCGAACAAGCCAGCCATGGTAGTATACAGACGATCGGCTTCAGGGTTATCCCATGTGATATCCGGCTTATCCAGCACCATAATATGGGCAATTGAGGTAAACTTGAAACTTAAGATCGACGAAGCCAACCGGGCCATATCACTATCGGGCAGTTCCAGCTTGCCGCGCCCTAGATTGGCAATCAACACTTCAACCTCGTCGAAGACCACGTCGATCCGTTCTTCGATCCGCTCCAGTGCCACCGATTTGGCAATCACAAAGCAGATGATATCCAGAAAGGCCAGATTGTAGCGGGGCATGACGGCACAATCGTTGGCAATAGCCGGCTCACGGGCCGCATCAATCTCCAGACGGTACTCCTCACGATAGGGCAATTGGATCTGCCCCTTCAAAGAGTCGGCATATTGAGGAATACTGTCCAGAAAGCGGACGATGATATCGCCAGAGCAGTTAAGAAAGACCACTCCGCCAAAATAATAGAGATAGACCCGCTCCACATCGCTGCCGGAAGCAAGTGCAAAGGTCACAGGATTGAGCTTCATCGGCTCTTCCCAGCGGTATTTGCGGGTGATACCCAGTTTTACGGCCAGGCGGTTCAAGTCAAGCTCACCGCCGAAGGCAAATGCTTTAAAAGTGAATAGTTCCATCCGGCCTACTTTTTGTTATTTACTGTGCTCTTGAACTTTAATTTGCCCAGCTCTTCGATGCCGATTTTGTGCAGTCCGGAGTCATCCGACGCACACAGTTTTTCTACGAGTTCTTCCCATTCATAACTCATACAAGGTTTTTCCAGCGGGATATTTCTCAATTTACGCCCAATTTCGGCATATTTGGCTTTATTCATACCCATGATGACCGTGATCCTCTCTTAAGAGCGTATCACACGTTCGCTCGGTTTCAAGTGACACTTAAAATGTTATGCTGCATGTCTGGCAAGTTGCATGAGCGAGGCCATCAGCAGGTCTATTTATTACATCACTGCTTGATTCTGCCTGACTTTATGATTCCGAGAATACGGAGGATACGGTTGTGACCAGTAGCCACAGATGACACAGCGCATGCAATGGATTATACCTGAATCAAGAATGAGCTCATGATCGACGACTCCGATCTTGGCCTTACACTTTGGACAGTCCATACCAGCCTCCCTTGAAATAAAAACCGGCCGTCACGCGGTACTCCGACGTGGAGCAGCATCATCCTGCTGGATGTTCCGTTATAAAGGCAGCCACAGCAGCCTTTATTTCATCTCTGATCAGGCCGGTCGTAGCTACCCTCTGTTCCCATTCTCCCGCAAGAGCTGCCGGGTCGGCAAAGCTCCACTGAATTCTCTTGGTAACTCCGGGGAAAACCGGGCATCGCTCGGCATTGGCACCATCGCAGACAGTAATGACATAATCGAACAAGTTCCCTTTCTTAAAGAAATCGAACACACTTTTTGTCCGGTTGGCCGACATGTCTATTCCTGCCGCTTTCATGACCTCGACAGCCAATGGGTTGAGCGTCCCCGGTTCAAGTCCGGCGCTTTGGGCTTCAAAACGGTCTCCGGCGAGCTGATTGAGGAAAGCCTCGGCCATCTGGCTGCGAGCACTGTTGTGAACGCAGACAAAAAGCACCTTGATTATTTTTTGTTTCGTCATGAATAATTCCTTCTGTTCATTCAGATGCACCTAATGGGTAAGAAAATCATAGCAAACAAACTGTTACAGCTGTGTGCCATATTGGCAAATTGTGTGTAACGGCACATGGAAATAATTGGATGAGCAGGAAGATAGTGAAGTAATTCAGTATTTTATTACACATCGGCCAGTTTCTTACGATCCATACAACCACATGCCCCGGCTGTTATCCAGGGCATGTGGTATCGCATGACGGAACTATTTTGCGGTTACAAAGACCGGATTGGAATAGAACCAGAGGTTTGCCCAGGCCTTGGCCTTGGTATTGGTTCCAGTGGTGTCGGTTAACGGGTTGTCGATCACCGGATCCCCCAGGGTTGTAATCTTGTCAGTATCCGTGGCCGGAATCGCCAGGTTGGTACCACGCAGGCGGAAGTACTGGCTTTGAGTTACATCAGAGACAGCATAGACAATAGTGGTGATACCGGTTACGGAGTCGGTCTTCCACTCCTTGTCCGCCTTGGTGAAGCGTTTCAGAACTTTGGTAGAGCTGTTGGTATCCTTGCCGTAATTGGCGGCATCGGTCGGGTCAGCCTTGCCGGTAATATCACCGCTGATGAGATCGATGTGATCCACTGCAACGGCATCGCCATTATAGTTTTTGGCAGGGCTCTTGAAGCGGATCTCTACTCGGATGTCACGTTTCTGGGGAATAACAACTTCGCTGCCCATCGGCTTGTTGTTGATCCGGAAGTCCAACATATTAATCAGATCACCATGCACCGCAAAGGTGTTGCCCGTTTTCATACCTGCCACGATATCCTTGGCGGCTCTGGATGCTGCAAACGTATAGCTCTTGGCATATTCACCGGGATAGAAGTCTGCGGTGTCGGCCGAACTGTGAAAGTCGGAGTTGACGAAGGTCCAAAAATGACGACCTTCTCCGAGCAAACTGTCCCAGAGACCGCCAACCTTGGCAATCATGTAGTCAGCTCCGCCGTACGTACGGGCTTTATCGGTTGTTGAATTGCTGTAACCACCACGAAAAAGTTCTTTTTGATGCCCCGGCATGCCTTCCAGCCCCACGGTCACATCCGGGCCTGCGTTGATGAAGTCGCGGAAATCGGCAACCGTATATTTTTGCTGACGGGATGGATGGTTGACGATGAAGTAGCTGGTATCCTTGTAGTTTGCTTCCAGATATTTGACAGCTTCAATCGCATCGGCGTGGGTAATGTTCTTCTTGGTCAGACCGGACTTGCTGGTGTCTTTGTCGCTGCCATCGAACATGTATTCAAAGTTACTGATAGCGGTGCCGTCAGCCTGATCGACGATGCCGACACTGGCATGTTCATGGGTCGGACAATTCCATTCAAATGCCTGGATGAGGGTCTTGTTCGGGTACTTGCTCTGAAGCCCGGTGTTCTTGTCGAACAGGAGCGGAAAGGAATACTCCAGCAGCGACTGCCAGCGCCACATTTTCCCTGCCGAAGGGAGAGGGTCACCCTGGATGGTAACACTGGGGACCACGTCAGTCCACAAAGAGCCATCCGGGGCATGATTGTAAGAGCCACCGTGTTCCGAGTTAGCCATCCAGTCCAGACCAAACCCCGGGACGGTTACGTCCACTCCGGAAGAATCCTTGTACGTGCCGCCAAAGGCGTGGGCCACCACGTCCGTCTCAGTGTGGGACCCGTCGGTCAGCCAGGTATGGTTGTGGAAATCACCACTAACGTAATTACCTGCCTTTGATATGTTCTTGAACACGCCATGCAAAGAAAGGTGCTTGAGGGACAGGGTGACGGTACCGTCGCTGTTTACAGAGGCAATGTCGGCCTCATAGCTCCAGTCGGTACCGGGGATACCGTCATGGCTGTAGTGAACAAGCTGCGAGCCATCGTTGAAACCGGCCGGCAGTTTCATTGTAACGGTAAGCGGCTGGGAAAGATCAGCCACCTGCTGCGAACCGTTTGAAATGGCAATATCAAGTACATAGGCATTCTGCAGGACTGCGGCAGTGGCAGCAGTGCTGGCGCTGGCGTCGGTAATAGTCTGAGAAATTTTTGCTGTAGCAGTCAGTGTGCCGGCCACCTGAGTCCCGGTTGAATCCTCCATGATAGTGCCGGCCGGGATCTTGATTGTAGCGTTATCAAGCGAAATGGTCGTTTCGGTTGCAGTGCCCGTGCTGGCTGTCGATGTGAGCTTGCTCGTGGTGCTGGAAGGCAGGACGTTGCTGTCCGTCCCCGAGCAGGCACACAGTGTAAGCATGGCCACGGTGAGAAGTGCCGCACACCCTTTGCGGAACATGTACAATTTAATTGCGTTCTTCATAATGATGATATCTCCTTGTTTAATGTCTGTCTGACAGACGTACGTCAAATTTTGATTTCGAGTCCGGGTGATAGATCAACATATTTTTTTATTGCCTCTTCCTCCTCTCTCTGTAAATTTTCTCCAAAACATGCAGCCATTGCCGTGGCAATTTCACGGTGTGGCCCTGTGTCCCACGTGCCGGTGTTGATCTCCGACAGGCATGGGGGAAAATGTATTTAAACAGGTAAGGCGTGATTATCTTCTCAATGATTCCGGCGAGGGAACATCGTGCAACGCACCTGATTGTCGGACAGGAGTGGTTATGCCGGTGAAGCGCGAGTGGGGAATGACGTGATTGGCTGGTAAGAGGGTGCAATAGAGATTTTGGGACAAATCCGTCCAAGAATAAGGCAGCCTGGTGCGGCAATACGGGCAGCGGCAATCAGCAGAACAGGATAGTATGACGGGAAAATGCGGCTGCCGGGCGTCACACCGCACTTGGTTAGAGTGGGAGGATTCGTGCAAATATGGTGAGTTGGGTCCTTGTGGTCATAGAACGAATCGTTGTAATGATGGTGGAGCAAGACAATGCCGAACTGCAGATTCAGCATGGCGAGCAGCAGTAAAAGAAGCGGTTTCAGTTTGGTGAACGTTGCATATTGCATGAAGAACTATCCTCAGCAGATCATTTTCCCGGGACACAATACCTTTATCAGCACAAAATCCAGTTTTAGCGTCCTGACACGCTTCTACCACAAGCGATATTACGATAGGGTTCCAACTCGGTTAATTTTCTGCAACCATCACCACACACCACAACACACCGTTTTTGCTTAATTCTCTCCGAATTGCAGTACCACTGCTGTATAGGGATTTTGCTTGAAACCGGTTTCATCCCTCCGCTGCCGATCATATGACCACGTCCGCCAACAACATTTTGCAAAGAGTTAACGACAGCGACACGGAAGCGTAACACGGGCGTGCTATCTTCCGCGCAGCCAACGAATAAAAGGGCGTGATGTATCCATTAGGGGTGTATCCGGACTCCAAAACAGCAGACGAAATGCATGGACACCATGCGAAAGGGAGGAACATATGAACCGGTACCACACGTTAAGCATCGGCACGAAAATACTGACGGGGTTTCTGATTGTCGCCTGTGTCGCGATCATTTGCGGGGTGTATTCCACCGGGGTAATCTGGGAGGTCACCAAGCGCGGTTCACTCATGTATACTTCCAACATCGTTCCCATCAGCGACCTGACGGATGCGGTCAACGGCTACCAGACCAGCCGCTATCTGCTGCGGGATATCCTCATTGACCTGTCGCCCCAGGAACAGAATGCACACCTGGAAAAGCTCAAGCAGGTTAATGACAAGGTTGACAAGAGCCTGGCCGCCTTCATCCAGTCCAATCATTCACCCGAAGCGGTGGCACTCCACAAACAGATCACCGATGACCTGAAGCTGTATGACAGCTTCAGACAGAAGACGATAGAGCTTGCCATGTCCGACCGCCGTGACGAAGCCGCCAACATCGAGCGTAATGTCGCCTCCGATGTCGTCGACAGGATCGACGGCAATATCGCCAAAATCATCGCCCTCAACAAGGCCCAGGCCCTCACCAGGTACACTAACAACAGTACTTCGGCACGCATGGCTCTCTACGTTAACATCCTATTGCTCATCGCAGGCGCCGTGGGGTC
>JAQUCQ010000016.1 GCA_028686145.1 Desulfuromonadaceae bacterium
AGCTGTTCAGTGACTATTGACAGAGTGCGCTGATCAGCAATCCCCTCATGCGCCATACCACTGCCGGCCTTTTTAAAGAGCGCCTCCATTATTTCAGTTGAACCGGTCCGAATGCCGGCCCGTACAAGTTCATCAGCCAGCGTGCCGGACTGCCCTTCCACCTGTGCCAGACGAGGAGACAAACGTCCCTGTGGTTCCCTGAGGATCTCTTCCATCTGAAAATCTCCGCCAAACCAGCGAGCCAAATGAGATTCGTAAAACAGCCCGCTCTCACGAAGACCCTGCTGAAGCATCCTGCCAAGCAATGTTGCATCGGTCGTCGGTCCGGCCAACAGCGTTCGAAGAATACCGAGCGTCGCCTGAGTTGGCACTGATACGGATGCTTCACCCAAAAAACTGCTCAACCAACGACCGGTGTCACTGATCCGGGAATCTCCCGGCCGCCCGAAACGGACCATCAGGAACGTCTCGCGCGGCTCCTCAGTTATGAAAAACAGGGTAATCAGATCGCCGCGAGTAAGCCCCTTTGGCAACATAAATTCCAGGCTCCGGCCTGCAACCTGGACCATGAAACGTCCGCCACCCAAAGCTGCGATCACTTCGCCTCTTAACTGTTGTCCTGGCGCAAATCCGGCCGGCATAGCTTGCTGATTAAGAGCTTCAAGTAATGCAAGGCGATTCCCTTTGATTACTGCCTGAAGAAGTTTGGCCATGTCGTCGCTCAATACGATTCCATTCCCTGATGCAGAAGGAGTCTGCTGTGCGGAAAGCAGCGATGCCTGCAAAGCGGCAGACTGCTCTGAAGAAACCTGCCCTCGCATGACCGTCTGATAGGTAATTGCCTCATCCAGAATAGCGGTGAAAGCCGGCGAATTGGGGGGAAGACTTTTAAGGACCGTATTCAGACGATCCAGCACGTACATCTGCTGATTCGACACCCCCCCCTCGCTGTGTTCCAGCACGCTCAACCAGCGACCTGCTTCGCTTAAAACACCTGACGTGCTATCTGGCAACACACGCGGAATAGCAAAAGTCACTTTCGGCTGGGACGATATATAGGTCAGACGGAGAATATCACCACTCTGTACCGTTCTTGGAAGAGCCAATTCCATCTCTGACCCTGCCACTTGAACAAACACCCTGCCGCCAGGCAGTGTGCCAATCACAGTAGCTTCAATCTCATCTCCGGGAAGGAACGGCAGCGGCGTCACCGGCTGATTGGCAGCTTCGACCAGAATGACGCGGGAGTTTTGTGCAATCGTGCGCAGAATCTGGGCGGCACTGGTTTCAAAAGCCGTCAGGCGCATCTGTTCCGGAGTAAACCGTGAGGTTTCTTGCTGGGGCTGGCCTCCCTCCTGATTCCCCAGCCCGCGCATAGGACCGCCGACGGACTGAGGAAGCGTCATTGCTCCCTTCCGCACGTCTCCATAGGTCAGCGCTTCGTCCATCAGATGCGCCAACACACCTGCATCGCCCGAAGAACGGCGCAGCATATCGCCAATAGTCTGGAGAGACGCACGGAATGAGCCATCAACACCCTGTTCGTTTGAAACGAGAAGACTCAATAAGCGCGAAGCATCGGAAAGGCTGACGGGTGGGGCAGCCCCCGCCTGGCGAGCGATGGCAAATGTTGAACGGGGCTCAGCGGCAACAAACGTCATCTCCAGCATCTGCCCGGAGCGAACCGGCATCGGCAGATCAAGATTGAATTTCTCGGTGCCGACCTGAACCTGTGCCCGGTTATTAGGCAGCGTCGACAGGACTTCAGCGCTGACCCTTTGGCCGGGAGCCAGCATACTAACACTGCCGGAATCCTGGTCGGCAGTAACAAAAGAGATATTAGAGGCGTGCGAAAGCAGGTCGTAAACCTGTTGCTGAATGTCCGCTGCTAGAACCATACTATCCCCAGATCAAATAACCGGGTTCATAAATGGTACCGAGAACCGTGTGGTGCGGAATTATCCGTACCATAAAGCCGTGCCGTCCACAGAAACGACACTCAAAGGATCCGCCAAATCTATAGGCACCTCCCCCGAGATCTTTCTCCATCACAAGTTTTACGGTCTCTCCACCCTGGATATTGCCTGTCGAATCCAACACCCCGAAATATCCCTCAACAGACACGTTCTCGACAGAAATATCACCCAGCGCTATCCGGGCGGCAACAGGGACCTGACTCCCAACAGCGACTGCATCTGTTGCCTGAGCCTCAACCTGTTCAATACGGATTTGCGGCCAGGCTTTGAAAATACTCTCTTTCCAGCGAGCAAGATCAAGCGCCAGCGTAAAATCGTTGTCAACCAGTCGCTGCCACTGCGTATAGGATGGTAGGTATGAGTGACTGGTGTATTCCTGTACCATGCGGTCGGTTGAAAAAACCGGGCAGAGACTCTGCATGGAGGCTTTCATTGTGGCAATCCACGCGCGCGGAACACCATCGTTCCCCTGTTCATAAAAATGCGGTATAACCTCTTTTTCAAGCAGATCATACAGGGCACGTCCTTCAACCTGGTTCTGGTATTCAATATCGACGTAGACTTCCCCTTTGCCAATCGCCCAACCATTGTTCCCCTGATAGCCTTCGCACCACCAGCCGTCCAAGACACTCAAATTGAGGCCGCCGTTAAAGGCAACCTTCATACCGCTTGTCCCGCTTGCCTCCATCGGCCGGAGCGGAGTATTGAGCCAGACATCGGCACCCTGTACCAAATGGCGAGCTACCTCCATGTCATAATCCTCTATAAAAACTATCCGGTGACGGAAGCGCTCCTGATGTGATGCCTGCACAATCTGGCGAATTAATTCTTTTCCTTCCTGATCCTGAGGGTGAGCCTTGCCAGCAAAGATGAACTGTACCGGCATCTCCGGGTTATTAAGAATTTGAGCCAGGCGGTCCAGATCACGCAACAGCAACGTTCCCCGTTTATATGTTGCAAACCGCCGTGCAAAGCCGATTGTTAACACTTCGGGATCAAGGACCTCCTCGGCAGTGGCGATTTCCTTGGTTGTAGCACCATCCTTGATAAGCTGTTCCTTAAGACGTTTACGAGCAAAATCAACCAGTTTCTCGCGACTGCTCAGACGCGCTCGCCACAACTCGGCATCCGGTATCCGGGATATCCTGCGCCAGACATTATGGTCGGTCGGGTCCTCCAACCAGCGGGTTCCCAGATACCGTATCAACAGGCTCGCCATATGGTTGGACATCCAGGTGCGGGTGTGGATGCCATTGGTGACCGATGTCAGCGGACGTTGATCTTCCGGAAGCTCTGGCCAGAGAGCCTTCCACATGCTGCGTGAGACCTCACCATGCAGCTGACTGACTCCATTTGCATGACCGGCAAGCTTAAGTGCCAACACCGCCATACAGAAAGATTCCTGCTGATTTTTCGGATTCTGGCGTCCCAAACTGATGAATTCTTCATGCGTGATCCCAAGCGACTTGAAATAGCCGAGGAAAAATTTGTCAAGCAGTTCCGGTGCAAAATGATCAATACCTGCTTCCACCGGAGTGTGGGTCGTAAATATGGTGCCGGCACTGACAATTTCACGGGCTTCGCTGAAGCGGATACCATGTTTTTCCATCAGCAGGCGGATGCGCTCCAATGCCAGGAAGGCAGCATGCCCCTCGTTCATGTGGCACACATTGGGAATAATCCCCATGGCCCGCAGAGCCCGAATACCACCAACGCCGAGCAGGATCTCCTGGATCATGCGCATCTCTTTGTCACCAAAATAGAGCTGCGCCGTGATCAAGCGATCTTCAGGCCGGTTCTCCTCCAGATTGGTATCCAGCAGGTAAAGCGGCACACGACCAACCTGCACCCGCCAGATGTGAACCTTGAATTTACGGGGGCCAAACTCCAGCTCAATTGTCCTCGGCACGCCATTTTCGTCACGCTCGAGAGTTAACGGCAGATTATAGAAGTCATTCTCGGGATAATACTCCTGCTGCCACCCATCGTTATTAAGGTACTGGCGAAAATATCCCTGCCGGTACATCAGACCAACACCGACCAGCGGTAATCCCAGGTCGGAAGCTGATTTGAGATGGTCACCAGCCAGAATGCCGAGGCCTCCGGAATAAATCGGCAACGATTCATGGAGGCCGAATTCCATCGAGAAATAGGCCACTTTCATCTTTGAAGCGCCGTTACACGTTTTCTGAAACCAGGTTTTTGCCCGGAGATAGTCGTTCAACTTTTCATCTACCAGCGCAAGATGCGCCATGAAACCTTCGTCATTTTTGAGCGTCTCCAGCGTCGTCTGCTGGAGGATTCCAAGCATTTCCACCGGATTATGACGGGTAGACTTCCAGAGATCCGGATCAATTCGACGAAAGAGACTGGTTGCATCAGGTTCCCAGCACCACCACAGATTATATGCCACCCGCTGCAGTGCAACCAATTCATCAGTCAAGGAGGGAACAACCGTAAATTTGTGCAATGAGCTTGTAAAGTCCATAGTTTCCCTCCTACTTTATCAGCTGGTTCAATTCAAAAATCGGCAGTAACACGGCCAGCACCACGATGCCGACCGCCACGCCCATTGCCAGGACCAATAACGGCTCCATCAGCCCCATCAGACGAGTCAACCTGGCACTGAATTCACGTTCGTAGGCAACTCCGGCTTTAACCAGCATCTCTTCCAGATTGCCACTTTTCTCGCCGACGCCGGTCAGATGCACCAGAAGCGGCGGGAAAAGTGTGCTCTTCTTCAAACTACCGGACAGACTTCCCCCTTGGGCAACCTCCTCCATCACATCGTGCAAATACGCGCGGTAGACACGGTTGACAAGAACAGCTCCGGTAATATCCAGAGCCCGCATGATCGGCACTCCGCTGGAGAGCAGCAGGCCGAGTACCCGGGCAAAGCGGGAAAGTATCAGTCGCTGCAGCATTCCGCCGGCCAGTGGTAACCGTAGCAGCAGGGTATCGCGCTTCAGGCGCAGATCATCGCGTTTCATCGCTTTGCGATAGAGGGGGACTGAGGCGATTATCAGGGAAACCGGGATCCACCAGTATCCCTGCAGGAAATGACTTACTTTGATCAGAATGATCGTGATCAGCGGCAAGGCGGCTTTACTGTCTTCAAAAATTGATACTATGCGAGGGATAACAACCGTCAGCAGGAAGAGCATTACCCCCCCGCCAACCAGCACCATCAGGATCGGATAGGCTAGGGCGGACGTTACCTTGCTGCGCACCTGTTCCTGTTCTTCCAGAAAATCTGCCAACCGCTCCAGCACGGCGTCAAGAGCACCGCCAGCCTCTCCGGCTGCCACCATACTGACATAGCTTTCACCGAAAATGTCCGGTTCGGCCGCCAGCGCCCGCGACAGCGAGGCCCCTTCGGCAATTCGCTCTTTTACCCGAACAAGAGCCTGGCGCAAAGGGCCGTTTTCCTCCTGTTCGCAAAGCGATCCCATCGCCTCGAAAAGCGGTATGGATGACGCGACCAGAGTAGCAAGACGACGGGTGAACAGCGAGAGTTCATCAGCAGGCACGCCCCGTCGGAAGGAGAACGATTTGGAACGGTCCCCAGCACCACCCTCTTCTACAACCTCACGCGGCAGCAATCCCTTGCCTTTGATCTGCTGCATCGCCTGCCGTTCGGAATCAGCCTCAAGAGTGCCGGAAACCGAAGAGCCGCTCGCACTATAGGCTTTATAGCGGAACGTCGGCATAATCGTCCTGGGTAACGCGTAAAACCTCTTCGATTGTAGTAATCCCCACGACAGCCCGGGCAATGCCATCATCGCGCAGGGTCTTCATGCCATGCGCAACCGCATATTCCTTGATTTCGCCAGCATGTGAGCGGCGGATGATCATTGAGCAAAGTTCTTGGTCAATCGGCATAATCTCATAAATGGCGGTCCGGCCCAAGGTACCAAGACCAAAGCAGGCATCACATCCCCGGCCGCGATACAATCTGTCAGGAAGAGTTACTCCGGCATACTGTTCAACCGGACGATACTCTTCGCGGCAATGCGGACAGATAACCCGCACCAGGCGTTGGGCAACAACGGCTGACAGAGAGGAGGCAATCATGAACGGCTCGATCCCCATATCAACCAGACGGGTGACCGCGGTAGCCGCATCGTTGGTATGCAGCGTCGACAGCACAAGATGCCCGGTAAGGCTGGCCTGAATGGCAATTTCAGCCGTTTCTGCGTCACGAATCTCGCCGACCATAATAATGTCGGGGTCCTGGCGCAAAATTGAGCGCAATCCACTGGCAAAGGTCAGGTCAATTTTAGGATTAACCTGAATCTGACCAATCCCCCTGATTTGGTATTCGATTGGATCCTCTATGGTAATGATATTCTTTTCGCTGGAATTAACCTTGTTCAGTGCCGCGTAGAGCGTTGTCGATTTACCGCTGCCGGTCGGGCCGGTCACCAGAATAATACCGCTCGTCCGGTCCAGCATCCGCTCCAGCGTCCGAACACCATGTTCCCCCAGGCCGATATCAGCCAGCGACAGAATTCCCTTCTTCTTGTCCAGCAATCGCAATACCGCCCGCTCACCGTAATAGGTCGGGATAACCGAGACGCGAATATCGACATCGCGACCGGCAACCCGTACGCGAATGCGGCCATCCTGCGGCAGGCGTTTCTCGGCGATATTGAGACCGGCCATGATCTTGATGCGCGAAACCAGCGCGTCCTGAATGATTTTGGGGGGGGAAAGCTTTTCGTAGAGGATACCGTCAATACGGAAACGCACCAGGAGATCCCGCTCATACGGTTCGATATGCACATCGCTGACCCGCTCTTTAACCGCTTCCGAGAGAATCGAGTTCAGCAGGCGGATAACCGGGGCTTCATCGGAGAGATCAAGCAGATCAGTGGGGTTGTTCAGTTCGGTGGCAACGGTAGAGAGGTCTTCCCCCTGCAACTCCTGCAGCACATCAAGGGCAGTTCCCGAGACTCCGGCATAAACATGGTTAATGACATCCGCCAACAGCGAAGCCGGCACCAATACCGCTTCGATCTGCTTTCCGAACAGCAGGCGCAGCTCGTCAAGTTGCAGCAACCCGGCGGCGCTGGCAATAGCTACCCTGACGACACCATCAACGTCACTGAGCGGTAAAATCGAGTTGGATCGTGAAAATGTCAACGGCAGACGATTGAGAAGATTGGTATCGACATCATCACTCTTGATTTCAAGCTGATAGTTAATTCCCAGCCTGCCGGCAGTAGTCACCACTTCATCAGGAACGCTCACGATTCCGGTACTCATTTGCCTGTTATCTCTTTTTTTACGTCTACAGAATTAATATTCTGAACTGATTCTCCGAACAATTGACGCTGGGCCCGCGTCATCTCCGCCAGATCAGAGGCATCCTTGACGATGTGAGGAGTCAGTAGGATCATCAGGTTTGTTTTATTGCGGGTCTTCGATGTGGTCTTGAACAACCACCCAAGCAGTGGAATATCTCCAAGCAGCGGCACCTTGCTGACAGTATCCTGCTCGGTGTCCTGAATCAATCCGCCAATTATAACTGTCTCATTATCCTTTACGACCACACTCGTTTTAGCCGAGCGTTTGGTAGTAACCAGATCGATTGCCTGCCCCTTGCTGTCTTTGACCGCCGAGATTTCCTGATTAATATCCATACGGACATAATCACCTTCACTGATCTGAGGTTTGATCTTGAGGTTAATACCGATATCCTTGCGCTCTACAGACTGCGTCGTACCGAAAGTGCTCTGGGTGGATGACCCCTGGAACGGCACATTTTCACCAACGTTAATCTCCGCCTCTTTATTGTCAGAGGTCAAAATATTCGGCGTTGAGAGAATGTTCAGCAGTCCTTTTTTATCGAGTGCCTTGAGTACTGCGGTCACATTGAGTGGGCTGGCGATAACTCCGGGGGTCAGCGCCCCACCCGTGGCAAGAAGAGTGCCGATAGTGCCGAGTGTTCCAAGTGGATCATACATTCCGGCTACGGTGAGATTGCTGTTAGGCGATCCGCCACCGATCAATCCGGTTTGCAGACCCAATTCTTTCGATTTATCGAGAGAAACTTCGGCAATCAGCACCTGTACAAAGACCTGTTTGCTGCGGCGGTCCAGTTTTTTGATCACCTGAACCAGATTGGTGTAATCGGTGGGGGAGGCCATGATGACAAGCGAATTGGACCCTTTGTCAGGAGTGATGGTAACTTTGCCGCTTTCGAACGGCGATGCCTGCGGTGCGGCGGCGCCCGTCGGTGCGGCCACCTGTGTACTGATCCCCTTGACCACTCCGTCAAGCACTTTCGCCATTTCGGTTGCATCAGTGTTTTCAAGATAATAGACGTTTACTTTGCTGCTTGCTTCAGGAGGAGCGACATCCAGTTTTTCGACCAGTTCGCGAATCGCTTTCTTGGTTGCTTCGTTGCCGAAAATCAGCAGTGCATTAAGGCGTTGATCGGCCAGAACGCTTGTCGTACTCCCTGCACCGGCAGCAGCACGCTGCATAGGAGATTTGGCATCAGAGCCGCTCAGCCACTGCTGTACGATTTTCTCTGCGCTTTCGGCCGAGGCATTTTTGAGGTAAATTATCTCAAGCCCCTCACGAGTGCGTTCGGTATCAATCGTCTGCAGAATGGCATGTAGTTTGCGGATATTAATTGAGGAATCAACCATCAGGAGCAGATTGCCCGGCCCAAAAGCCGATATATGACCATCTCTGGAAACCATCGGCTGCAGAAAAGTCACCGCTTCCTGAGCAGTGATATATTCCAGCTTGGTCACTTGGGCAACATAGTTTTCATTGACCGGGGCTGGCGCCCCCTCGGGCAGTAATTTGAAGCCCGACTGTTTGGCAGCGGAAGAGGGAACTATTTTGCCAACCTTGCCGCTTTGTATAACGGTAAAACCCTTCAACTCCAGAACGGAGGTAAACACATTATACGCTTCTTCGATCGTGAGCTTGGTGGGAGAATAGACCGATATTTTCCCTTTGACCCTGTCATCAAGGATAAAGTTTTTACCGGTCAGGTCACTAATGAACTTCACCATAGTGGAGATATCCACCTCATTGAAATTCAGTATGACTCCTTTGCCACCGGAGGCCAAAACCGGGGAGACAAGGAGCACCCCCATCAGTGCAACGGTACAAAGTGTCCGCAATATATATCGTGTCAAGTGAACCTCCAGATTAAGATCAAAATAACTATCCAGCCGTCCTTCTTTAAACTGGGAGAAACGTTATAACAGCCCTCTTTGTCCCGTATTGAAAGCCCGTTGTGGCAGGTTCGTTCAGGGGACAGGGTACAGGCTCATCTTATATCGTAATTGAGCGTCTGCGGCTGCCCGTCGCGGATAACATCCAATTTCAGATGGTTCTGCCCCTTGAGTGCAATGAACGACTGCAGGGCCTTATCCGGCGAATCCATCGGAAAATCATTCAAACTCACCAAAATATCGCCATTTTTGATGCCGAGCATGCCGAAGACTCCATTCGGTTTGACCTCCGAAGCCCGGAAACCCTCGACTTTACCATCCTTCTGGCTGGGGAGCAGACGCGCATCACTCATCGCCTGGGCAGGATTGTCCAGAGCCGCGTTCAGGGCTCGCTGGTCAATAACATAATTGCCCGAGCCCATATTGGCCACTGCCACACCCGGCTGCGCTGTCCCCGATGCTGCTGCGGGAGCGGGAGCGGGAGCGGGCGAGGATGAGGGCGGCGGCGTAAAGGGAGTCAGCAGTTCGACTTTCTTCCCATTAATGACAATAAACGCTTTATCCTTGCTAACCCCTACCAGGCGCCCGGCATCAAAGACCATATCCCCAAGGCGGAATACCCGCTCCTCCTGTTTTGTCATGTTTCGAACCAGAGCAAAGGTTTCACGAAATGATCCGACAGCCGTGCCAAGCAGCATCAGCTCAGATGGCGCGGTTGCAGAAGTAGCCTGAGCCGACGCCGAAGCACTCGTGATCGGGGCCAGTGGGCCCTGAGTTGCCTTCCCAAACAGCCCCTCAGTGAGGATCGGGGCATAAAAAGAAAGCACCTCCGCACGCGGGGCGGCAGACGAGGGAGCGGCTGTAGTTACACTTTTGAGGGGAAACTTACTTCCAAGTCTCGTAGAGAGACTCTCGGTAGCAAGCCCGGCCAGCAGGGCAATGATGACAATCCCCAGAAAAAGATTTACGATAAAAATAGCACGCGACATAAGACCTGCAATGTATATAAATGTATTTTTGATTTACCTTACAATTCAGAACCTGCTATTAAAAATTGATTTCAGATTTCTCCGCTAAATACCTCTACCGCCGGGCCGGTCATGTAGATGCTGCCATCAGCGGCCCATTCCATTTCCAGATCACCTCCGGACAAATGGTTAAGAATTCGTTTCTCCGTCAAATTGTTCAGCACGCATGCTGCAGTCGCTGCGCTAGAACCGGTTCCGCAGGCCAATGTTTCGCCGGCACCCCGTTCCCAAGTCCGCTGACGGACTTCAGTGCGCGAGATGACCTGAATAAACTCCACATTTGTACGGCGCGGAAAGAGCTCATGATTTTCTATGAGCGGTCCATAGGTTGCAACCGGAAATGTGGCAACATCATCGACAAAAATGACACAGTGTGGATTACCCATTGAAGCGCAGGTAATTTTAAAGGTTCTGTCCAATACGGTCAACTCTTCTGCAACCACTTTTGAGCTTGGATCACCCTTCATTGGAATTTCAGCACGCGTCAAACGCGGTAGCCCCATATTGACCCGCACTTTTTCGATATTCCCATCACTTCCAGGAAATAGTTGCAGCGTCAGAATACCGTTGCCGGTTTCTGCAGTTATTTCGGTCTTTGATACAAGGCCATGATCGTATGCGTATTTGGCAACACAACGAATGCCATTGCCACACATCTCCGACTCGGAACCGTCAGAGTTGAACATCCGCATCCGAACATCAGCCGTCTCAGATGGCATGATCAGAATTAATCCGTCGGAACCGATCCCGAAGTTGCGATTTGAAACCTGTATCGCGGTTTGCTGTGGGTCGGCAACCGTTTCCTCAAAACAGTTCACATAGACATAGTCATTTCCGGCACCCTGCATCTTCGTAAATTTCATGTTATGGCTTAGCCCCTTATTGGTAAAATTGTTTTGTAACATAGCAAAAATAGGGCGCGGCAACAAGTAGTTTAATCGGCAATCCCCAGTAGAAACGTCATGATTGCCAATTCATCGGCAAGCGGCTATACTTCAGCGATTCAGCACCCATTTCTTTTGAGGGACAACAACCATGATCAAAGTTTTTCAAGACATTCACCCTGCCATTGATCCGACCGCATTTATTGCCGAAACTGCCGTAATAATCGGCGATGTTGTGATAGGAGCGCAATCAAGTGTCTGGTACAACTGCGTTGTTCGCGGCGACGTCAACCATATCCGCATCGGTGACCGCAGCAACGTGCAGGACCTCTCCATGTTGCACGTCACCCACAAAAAACATGCGGATGATCCCGGGGCACCATTGATTGTCGGCGATGACGTCACTATTGGCCACAGCGTGACCCTGCATGGCTGCACTTTGCAGAATGGCTGTTTTATCGGAATGCAGGCCATGGTGATGGACCATGCCGTCGTCGGCGAAGGAGCGCTGGTAGGAGCACGAGCATTGGTTACCGAAGGCACTGTCATCCCACCACACACTCTCTGGGTCGGCGCACCAGCCAAATACAAACGCGACTTGACCACGGACGAAATTGCCTGGTTGAAAAAGTCGCCCGGCAACTACGTAAAATACTCGTTACAGTACCTCAATGACGGCTTGTAAACGTTTGCTCCGGGCAGTAATCCGGCACTCTCAGGAGGGGAGGCAATCCCGCTTGGCCTCACTGAAACCGTTGTTTTCGCCCGGTTCATTCAGGCAAGACCGGCCCTAAAACCATCTTGCCTGCATGAACCGATTCTGTTATTTTCGAGCAACTTTACGAGAAAGTTGACCAGTATGAAGATCACTATTTTGGGGTGTGGCACTTCCACTGGAGTTCCTATGGTGGGCTGCGACTGTCCGGTCTGCATCTCAGGTGCCTCCCGGGACAAGCGTACGCGTGCATCCATCTTGCTTTGTTACAATGATCATACCATTCTGGTTGATACATCCACCGATTTGAGAGAGCAGGCCCTGCGACAGCATATTCGTCGTATTGATGCCGTACTTTTCACCCACGCCCATGCTGATCATGTCAATGGCATTGATGACCTGCGCGGGTTTCATTTTCTCCACAAGGAAATTATACCCTGCTTTGCGTCCAGAGCAACACTCGGAACACTACAGAGAGGTTTCAGCTACATCTTTAATGAGCACGATGGTTCCGGTTATTCACCATTACTGGCTGCTCACGAAATTGATGCTCCTTTTGAACTGTTCGGCCAGGTTATTACTCCGATACCGCTGCTGCACGGCAGGACTATCTCATATGGCTACCGAATCGGGGATTTTGCGTACTTGACCGACTGCAGCTCTATTCCGGAACCATCGGTGGAACTACTGCAAGGCTTGCAACTGTTGGTGATTGACGGCTTGCGCTGGACTGAACATCCATTTCACTTCAATATTCAGGGCGCGATTACAGCGGCACGTCAGCTAAAAGTTCCCCGCACAATCCTGACTCATCTTACCCATCAGATCGCGTACGCGGAGGGGCATAAGCTACCACCCGGATTTGAACTGGCATATGACAGTATGGAGTTCGATCTGTTGTAACGGCAAGGAGACACGAGATGTATAAGGACATTCGGTTGCACGGTTTGATGGGAGAGCAGACAGAGTATTTTGCCATGGTGGCAGGTAATGATGCCTACCAGCGCTACTTCTTCAACATCGTACAAGAAGAGGACCAGCTGCGCATATTTTCTCCCGGCAACGAAATGATCCTTTCACCAGGGGGAATCAGCTACCAGGGCAACGGTGGCAATTTTTGCGAATATATGTTTGGTGTAGATCAGCCGACATCCGATCTTGCCAAGCCGGAAATCATCAACCGTCTGGTTATGTACGGGGTTCACTCCGACGAAGATGGCACCGTCCGTTTCAGCGACCGTACATCAGGTTCTGAAACATATGACACCATTTTTTTCGAAGGGAATGCTGTCTGTAACTATTTTTTCTTTGTTCACTCCAATCTGTTGTCACGTAAATTGAAAAACCAGCAGGAAGAGCTGGTCAAACGAATAGGTAAAAGTATCAAACGCTCAGAAGCTGTTGGTGACGAGCGTGACGATATTCTCATTTCCGAACTGTACCCGTTATTGAAAGACGAATCATCACAGCTATTTGTGATCAAGCTGATCAACCGCCATCATCGTGAATATCGCGACCTTTTCCGCAGTTTCTATTTCAAAAACAAAAAGATATCTGATGAGGATTTCAGTCGACTGGTAGCTGTCGCGACAAAACATAAAATTGACCGCTACCAGCAGGAACGCATCAGAATCGATGCCATGTACCGCAGTCCGGCTAACAAGAGAATTGTCGATGAATACCGCAACATCCTACTGACGTGCAACGCTAAAAATGAGATCAGTAACCTTGACAATGCCCGCTTAACTCGTTTGAAAACATTGTCGGTCCGCAACAAAATTCCGGGAGCACTGTTTTATACGCTGGATGAGATGCTTAAAAAAGGACGTAATCTCGAAGACGACCATGAGCCGGACTATATTGCAGCAACTCGAGAAATACTGGAGGGGATTTTTTTCCGGGAGATCAATATTGAGAGCCGCATCGACCGGAATGATATGCTCAAGCTGATCCAGGGCAAGAAAAAGGCGATGGATAACCGTGATCACGCCTACGATCAGTTGATGCTGGATGCCAGCAAGGAATGTGATGAGAAAATTCGGGATGGGGCCGACTCATCGCTGCTGGATGGTTTCTCGTATGTGATAACGTATCTTGATCGTTTTGACACCGTTTCAAACCTGATCAGTCAACTGGCCTTTATGGAAACCGTGCGAATTAATGAAGAGATGCTGCGTGGCTTGCTTGAGCACAAGGCGGCCTTCGACAACCTGCACGAAAACTGTTTTCAGGAGTTATTTATCCGGGAACTGTTCACAAATGCCTATCTCGGCAATTTTGGTCGGCGCAAGGTAAAAACTCTCATGGATGGGTTGGCTGCAATTGAGGCGGGGAAATCATCAATTGAGGGCTTACACCGTCAATTAACCGACATCGATCAGGAAGAAAGAATTGCGATTATTCTCCTTGAACATGTGCGTGACCGCATAAGAAATTTCTACTCAAAATTTACCACAAAGGCTGACCAGGAGGCATTGCGACGGGAAATTGTCGAAGAGCTAAAAACAAAGAAACGAATCAGTACCGATATCCCTGATCATCTTTTCAATGAGACCATCTTCACCATCAAAAAAGAGGCCATATACCTGCATTCACTGTTGCCGCAGATTATTGCAGAACGTAACGTCGGGCTGCGGGAAGATTTTCTTGCAAACTCCGGACTTGACCGGTTTTATGTTGAAGAACTGGAACGAGAATATTACGAGAAAAACGGTTTGGACATCACAGAGTTGTACCAGATTAGGAAAGGACTCAGCTGATTTTCCGCCTGCATTACAGCGACCTCGCCGCAACAACACTTCAAATGCCCCAAGAAATGGGATTATAAACCGCTTACCTAAGCATTTCTGCAAAACAAATAACACATATCCACTACTACAAAAAATGCAGCTAACGGCATTCTAATGCACTAAAGTTTTATCAGAAATTTTCCGATGAGCATATTGAATGCAAGAATTGGCCGAGCCTGCAGATAGGCACGTATGCGATAAAACCCATTACCCCTGAAAGCAGAGAAAACAATCTACCGTCCTTACTTGGTATCGGAGCCTGTTATGAAAATAGATGATCGAGTATCAAATTATATGGCGTTGTTAAACCGAACAGAGACCAAGCCTGCTGCACAACCTGAAGCTAACCTCGTGAATCAGGCAATTCCCGAAACAGCCTCTTCCTCTGTAACCATCTCTCCAGTCGCCACTCAACTGGCCGACGATGAAGCCCATCGGGAACGGCTGAACATAATCCGGCAACAGTTGGCAGAAGGTTCCTACAATATCAGCGGCAAGGATGTAGCCGATAAGATGTTGAACGCACTCAAAGGGTGACACCGGCTCCGCCTCCCGAGCGGAGCACCTGCAGCATTCTCACTTCCTCCTTGACCTGAATCCCCTCCCGCGCTACATTCCTGTTGTGTATATTTTATACTCATACGTGTTCTAATTTAGTTCACCAGAAGGATTTCTAGCGGCTGTTGAGTGAAATAATATTGCCGCGCACGCTCGGGTTATTTAGTTTTAAAAATCTTGCAGGGGGCACCATGCCGGTCTCATCTCGTTTTAAAGATTTCCAAGCCGCCATTGCTGTCTACGGTAAAGAGAATCTCGGAGAGCTGCTGTATGCCTTAACCGAAAACGTCAAGCAGCTGTCGGGGAGCGAACAAATCCGCATCTACCTGGAAGACCTGACGCGCGGGGCTCTCACGTGTGTCCATGCCACCGGCCCACTTGGAAAAGAGCTTATCGAGACAACCTTTCCGATATTTTCAAAGGAAGCGATCGTTTCTAACGTGTTTGTCAGGCAGCTTCCGCTTGATTTCAAGCTTTCCGGAACGAACAAGAATTCCGATGATCACAAATATGCCATTCGCTTCAGGTTCCGCTCCAGCTACGTAATGCCGATTGTCAGCATGGGAAAGTCGATCGGAGTGCTCTGTGTCGACCAAGACAACGTCGGTACACTGTTGAGCAGCCCGATAAAAATTCAACTGGCTGAACTGGCCGATATTATTGCTGAGCCGCTTGACCAGGCGAGGATATACCACCAGCAAGTCCATTTGGCTCGGCATCTCGAGAAGTTCAAAGCGCGTGAGGCAGCCGGCATGATGGTACGATCTGCAGTGAAACTCATTGAGAAGGTTTCTCTTGCTGCAGTGCTGGTGCCGA
The DNA here is from genome assembly GCA_028686145.1 of Desulfuromonadaceae bacterium. GTDB lineage: Bacteria > Desulfobacterota > Desulfuromonadia > Geobacterales > Pseudopelobacteraceae > JACRCG01. Next base: position 15,966 of record JAQUCQ010000016.1, read on the forward strand.
CCCATCAGGACGGCGTTGCCGGTGCCCTGGAAAATATTGCCAGCTATTCAGCTGATGAGAATCTGAAAAAAGAGTATGACCTGCTGGGAGCACTGGATCTTCGCAAGGGTATGTCGCTAATTTCCAATTATATCAACGATCAGGGGCTGATTACTGACGACCGCCTGTTAAAGCCGCTTTTTATCCCCGATTTAACACAGCACAACCTGCAGAAACGGGCATTGACTGAATCACTGGAGCTTCGCTCGCTCTACGTTGTGCCGCGTTTTGATCCTGAAACCCGGCGTATAATCTGCCTGCTTAATTATTACTCTCATGAATTGTATCAGTTCAATGATTTTGAAATGGGGTTGCTGCAGACTCATGCAGAAATGGTCGAAAAGGTTATCAGTGAAGTTGGTGGAGAACATCTTGAAATCCGGGTGCTCTCCGAAATCAGTGATCTCCTGAATGAGCGGACTGAAAGCCTGCAGCCATTTTTAACCAGAGTTCTTTCCAAGGCAACCGAATTGATTGGCGCCGATACCGGCAGCATCGCTGTTGTCGTTGAACGGGATGGCACCAAGTGGCTGGTGGTAGAGAACGAGAACGGTACCATTATTGGTGCCAAAAACAAGGAGTGGCTGAAAAAATATATTCCACCACTCGTTGTCGGCGGCAGTGAGCTGCCAAAGGAATCACGGAGTCTGACAGGGTTCGTCGCATTTACCAAGCAGTCAAAAATAACTCCTCGTGTTGAGGCGGAGCTTCAAGGGGAAGGGTTCCATCGCTCAATCAGCGCCCTCCTGAAAAGCGAAATCGCTGTGCCAATCATCTGTGATGACGAAGTTATCGCCGTTATCTGCCTCAATTCACTGCAGTACGATTATTTTCGTGAGGAGCATCGCCGTTTATTACAAGTCATTGGCTCCTTGACGGCACGCCACATATCTGATCTGCAGCGTATCGAAAGACTTCAGGGTGAAGTAAATCGGCTCACAACAGATGTCGCCTACAAGGACCCCCACGTCTCTTCATATCGACTGGGTAACATCATTGGCAACAGTCCAAAATCACAGGAGATCGTTGATTTTATCAACACTGTTTCGCCACCACTCTTTAATCGTATCGTATTCTGGTCGCGTAACGTTTTGCAGGAGGCGACCATCGGGCTCCCCTCAATCCTGGTAACCGGCCAGACCGGGTCCGGCAAGGAATTCTTCTTTAATAACCTGTACAACAAACTTAATGAACTGTATCGCCGCACTATTAACCCCAGTGGGGAACTGCCGGTAAAAAAAACAAACATAGCAGCCTATTCGGGTGATTTAACCTATTCAGAGCTGTTTGGGCACAAAAAAGGAGCTTTTACCGGAGCCTATACCGATCGACGTGGAATTTTAGAAGAGACCATCGGCGGCATCGTCTTTCTTGATGAAATTGGTGATGCCGATCCCAAAACCCAGGTGCAACTGCTGCGGTTTCTCGACAATGGCGGTTTCATGAGGCTCGGAGAAAATACCGAACGCTACAGCAGGGTTCTGCTCGTTGCAGCCACCAACAAAAATCTGACCGATGAGATCGCTTCGGGCCGCTTCCGCGAAGATCTTTACCACCGGCTCTCAGAACTTTCCATACGCCTACCGTCACTGAATGAGCGCCGCGAAGATATTCCTGATTTATCGGTCCATTTTCTGGGTAAACTTTACCGTACCTACCGTGCCGAAAATGAAACGGAGGAACAACCACCGTATCTGAATGAAGAAGCTAAAGATATCCTCAAGCGCCACAATTACAATGGCAACATCCGTGAGCTGCGCAGTATTTTGTTGCGAGCCCTGTTCTTCAGACGAAAGAGTCTCATAACCGGTGAAGCAATCAGGGAAGCCATTGCTGGGACAGGACGCTTGGAGGTGCGGCAAAAACCGTCGGTCGTCCATGATCTTGATGACCAGTTGGCAGGAGAAATACTATCGAAGATTGCTGGAGGTGGTGATTTTTGGTCAGATATTTACGAACCGTTCTCACAAAACGATATCTCACGCGAAACGGTGCGGTTAGTCATTGAGAAAGCGCGCACCAAGGCTGGCAAGACTTTGCCGGCTGTAGCGCACTATCTTAAGGCTGTTGTCGATGGCCTGGAAAAAGGAGAGGAACAACGCCAATTGTTCCGATTCAAGAATTTTTTATACAAGACCGTAAAAATATAAAGCACCATTATGACAAAGGCCTGACAGGTTACTACCCGTCAGGCCTTTGAATTATTCTAGCATTTTATGTAACGTCTTGGTTGTCCGGTACTCAAGTCAGACCGCGTCTGTTAGACGTTTTTGTTTATTGTTCAAACGATTGAGAGCGTGGATGTACGCCTTGGCCGAGGCAACGATAATATCGGTTGAAGCCCCTTTGCCGACAGCAGTCTGGTCTCCTTCACTTACCCTCACGGTGACTTCACCCTGTGCATCAGTGCCGCCGGTAATAGAGCCAACATTATACTGCGTAAGCTTTGCCTTGGACTTCGTCAGTTTTTTGATAGCCTTGAACGTTGAATCAACCGGTCCATCCCCAAGTTCCGCGGTACGCACGGTGACGCCGTTAATTTCCATCTGAACGGTCGCCGTTGCCACAGCAAAAGAGCCGCACGTGACGGTGACATGATCCAGTTTGTACAGGTCTTCTTCCCGAACTTCATCAGAGACAATTGCATCCAGATCTTCGTCAAAAATTTCTTTTTTCAAATCAGCCAATTCCTTGAACCTGTCAAAGGTGCGCTGGAATTTTTCGTCATCCAGGTCGTGACCTAATTCAACAAGACGTTTGCGCAGCGCGTGATGGCCAGAATGCTTACCAAGCACAATGGCACTTGCCGAGAGGCCGACCGATTCAGGAGTCATTATTTCATAGGTAGTTTTTTCCATCAGCATACCGTGCTGGTGAATCCCCGCCTCATGGGCGAAGGCATTCGCACCCACGATAGATTTATTCGGCTGCACTGCTATTCCGGTGACCATGGTTAACAAACGGCTGGCTGGCGTAAGCTGTTCAGTTACCACGTTGGTTGCAAAAGGAAGAATGTCTCCCCGGGTTTTCAGGATCATGACAAATTCTTCCAGTGAACAGTTCCCTGCCCGCTCGCCGATGCCGTTGATCGTACACTCCACCTGACCAGCACCTGCCTGTATGGCAGAGATCGAGTTGGCAACCGACAACCCAAGATCGTTATGACAGTGAACCGAAATGATCGCCTTGTCGATATTCGGTACGTTTTCCTTGAGATAGCTGATGATATTGAAATATTCAAAGGGGATGGTATACCCCACCGTATCCGGGATATTGACGGTTGTTGCTCCCGCAGCAATGACAGCTTCGACAACTTCGGCAAGGAACGGCAAACGGGTGCGAACGGCATCCTCGCAGGAGAATTCAACATTGGGCGTATATGAAGCAGCGCGCTTGACTGCCTTTATTGCTGAAGCAAGGACTTTGGCCGGTTCCATCTGCAGCTTGTATTTCATATGGATGTCAGAGGTGGCGATAAAAGTATGAATTCGCCCCTTCTCACCGGCATATTTAAGCGCTTCCCAGGCACGATCAATATCTTTTTCGCTTGAACGGCACAGCCCCGCAATTTCAGGACCTTTAATGCTCTGAGCTATCTTTTTAACCGCTTCGAAATCCCCCTCGGATGCAATTGGAAAACCGGCCTCAATAACATCAACATTCAGCTTCTGCAGCTGTTTGGCGATCCGCAATTTTTCTTCAATGTTCATGCTGTTACCTGGTGCCTGTTCCCCATCCCTCAGGGTCGTATCAAAAATTCTGATAATCTTGCGGTCATCTTTCTTCGCTGCTTTTGCCATTGTCAGTCCCCCTTTCTGTGTGCTTCACATTGCGCTTCTTTTGCATATTTTAATCAGCTGAATAAAAAAAACCTCCACCCCATATTTGGGGCAGAGGTTTTGAACCATCCGCGGTACCACCCAATTCGCCTTAAAATCAGGCCTTCATACGCCTTTAACGCAGGCTTACGACTCTGACTACCTATTCACCAGAGCGGCTCCAAGGCGAGTTCACCACAATGCTTACCGGTTTGCACCAGCCACCGGCTCTCTGAAAAGCACGTAAATGGTTACTACTCCTCTTCATTGCCTTTACGATTTCTGACATAGTAGAAAAGTTGACCTCTTAATGTCAAGAGGTTTTAAAAACAATTTTTATTTCGAGTGCTTGGCCAAATAAGAAGCAACGCCCTCGGCGGTCGGTTTCATGGCATCATCACCCTGTTTCCAGTTAGCTGGGCAGACATCACCATGTGTTTCGTGAAACTGGAGAGCATCAACCATACGGAGAGCTTCTTCAACGTTACGCCCCAACGGCAGGTCATTAATCACCGAGTGGCGCACAACACCTTTGGTATCGATCAGGAACAGACCACGCAAGGCAACTGAACCGCCAAAGAGAATTCCGTAGGCTTTAGAGATTTCCTTATTGAGGTCTTCGACCAGCGGATATTTGATATCTCCGATACCGCCATTTTCAATGGCAGTATTTTTCCAGGCCAGATGTGTAAATTTAGAGTCAACAGAAACACCAATGAGTTCACAATTTTTTTCTTTAAATTCTGCAACTTTTTTATTGAAGGCAAGGATTTCAGATGGACAGACAAAGGTGAAGTCCAATGGATAAAAAAACAGCACCACATATTTACCTTTCAGTGCTGAAAGAGTTACGGTACCGAAACTGTTGTCGGGCATTACTGCACTTGCAGTAAAATCTGGGGCTTCCTTTGTTACAAGAGTTGTAAGACACATTGGTTCGTTCTCCTTAAATTTTAAAAAGTAAAAGCTGATGGGAATGTAATACCAGCCAAACTTTCACTTGTCAAGAGGATAAAAATAGTCTTTTAGTCTTTTTACAGGTACGGCGCAAAAAGGTGGCAAAAACTATCGCGCAGTTTTATCGGCAGAGATCTGCTTTCCAGCTTTTCCATAGTGATTTCCTGAGTCAAGATAATTGCACGTTCGAAATGCGCTTTCACACGTGAGGCGAAAGCTGAGTCATACACGCTCAAATTCAACTCAAAATTAAGTCTCAGACTACGGGCGTCAAGATTGGCCGACCCGATCAATGTCCATACGTCATCGATCAGCATGAGCTTGGTATGAACGAACGGTGGAGGCTGGTAATAAACCCTGATGCCACTGGCGACAAGTTCCCACAAAAGAGACTGACAGGCCCACTTGACAAAAGGAAGATTGTTACATCCCGGCAGCACTATCCGCACATCAACGCCACGCAGACTAGCCGTTATCAGCGCCGAGATCAGAGATCTGTCAGGAATGAAGTAAGGGGTCATAATGCAGACAGTGCGGTCTGCACAAGAAAGCGCCCCCATTATAAGTTGCTCCAGTTTACGAAACTCCTTGTCGGGCCCATCGCTGATGCAGCGCACAACGGCGCTTCCCTGTGCATCGATTGGCGGGAAAAAAAGTGGTGCATCCAGACGCTCGCCGGTTACAAAAAACCAGTCTTCAAGAAAAGTGCGTTGCAGGTCGGCGACAACCGGTCCATGTACCGAAAATTGAATATCAAGCAATACCTCGTCCGGAGCCGCGGTTGCCAGAACGTGCTTTCCCCGGATATTCATGCCGCCGGTAAAAGCTTCTCGCCCATCGATAACCAATAGTTTTCTATGATTGCGAAGATTGATGTAGGCGCCTTGCCGCATCGGCAGATAGCGTTCCAAATGCACCTGCGTGCCTTTAAAAGCTTTGGTAGGGGAGACTTTGCTGTACTTTTCTCCGAGTGCATCAATAATGATCCTCACCGCCACACCTCGACCGGCAGCTTCGCTAAGATGGGCAACAAAATCGGCGCCGATGCCATCGGCGTCAAAGATGTAACTGGTGAGGTTGATACTTCTTTTCGCGCGGCGAATGGCGGCGAGCATGGCAGGATAGGCATTGTCACCGTTTTCGAGCATCTCTATCCTATTGCCGCCCCTCAGAGCAGTGGTAACGATGCGGTTTCCCAGTACACGAAGATCCTGAAGATGAGAAGCCGCCACTGGAAGCAGGA
>JAQUCQ010000017.1 GCA_028686145.1 Desulfuromonadaceae bacterium
CCAGACACTTGTCAATTGGTCCAACGGCAGCTATTTCCGTCATGGTAGCCAGCGTAGTCGGCACAATGGCTGCTGGTGATCCAACGACCTATGCGGCCATAGCTGCCATGACAGCCTGTATGGTGGAGTTTTTTGTATCCTGGCCTGGCTCATGCGACTCAGTTCATTTGTAAATTTCATTTCTGAATCAATTCTGCTCGGTTTTAAAGCCGGCGCCGCTCTCAGCATTGCATCCCTGCAGTTTCCCAAGCTATTTGGCGTGCCCGGCGGCGGCAATAATTTTTTTGAACGCCTGTCAGTGACTATTCAACAGCTCAGTAGTGCACAAGGTACCGTCATAGTAGTGGGAATCGGCTCACTCGCACTGTTGATCTGCGGAGAACATCTTTTCCCCGGCAGACCCGTGGCGCTGGTAGTCGTCATTATATCTACAGCGATAGTATCAGTGTTCGGACTGGCAGAACACGGGGTACGAGTTGTTGGCTTTATTCCGCCGGGCTTGCCTGCCATCAGGTTACCATCTTTTCAAACCCAACATATTGATAGCTTGGTGGAACTGGCTTTTGCCTGCTTCCTGCTTTCTTACGTCGAGAGCATCGCTGCAGCGCGCGCGTTTGCCTCAAAACATCGCTACACAGTCGATCCGCGTCAGGAACTTCTGGGGTTGGGGGCCGCCAATCTGATGGCAGCTCTTGGACATGGCTACCCGGTTGCAGGCGGATTATCGCAGTCAGCAGTGAATGAAAAAGCCGGCGCACGAACTCCACTATCACTGATATTCGCATCGATGGCACTTGTATTAGTGCTCTTCTTTCTAACCGGAATGCTCCGAAATCTACCGGAAAGTGTGCTGGCTGGCATCGTTCTGGTTGCTGTCGCCGGTTTTGTAAAAATTGATGATTTTAGGCGATTACGGCAGATTAGCCGTCTTGAGTTCAATGTTGCGCTGGTTGCATTTGTGGGCGTGCTGCTGCTCGGGATTTTAAAGGGGGTAGCTATTTCAGCAATCGCCTCTATTCTCTTCCTGCTTCGAATGATGGCTAATCCGCATGTGTCCGTACTAGGCAGGATACCCGGCAGTGCCCGGTTCAGCGATGCAGGCCGTCATACCAGCAACGAACGGTTCCCCGGGCTGTTTCTGTTCCGAATTGAAGCCCCCCTGCTCTATTTCAATGTTGACACCGTCAGTTCAACCGTACTTGATGCAATCCACAAGGAGAGGGTAGCTGTAAGGATGACGGTTTGCGATCTTTCGACGTCACCGTATATCGATGCAGCCGGCGCCAGAATGCTGCAACACCTTGAAGAGGAGCTGGAACGAGAGGGGATTCAGTTCAAAGTTGCAGAAGCACATGCAGAAGTACGTGAAATTCTTCGTGCCACCGGAATCAGTGAATCATTAGGTGGCGTCAGCAGACATACATCGCTTGCAGATATCGTAGAGGATTTTGAACGAGACTCCCGCAACACGCTTACACACCCAATTCACGAAGGATGATACTAGTTTCCTGCTGTCCATCCAACCATGCGGCCAGTTCGTCCACCATCTCCATCTCGTCAACTTCATTTCGTTGCGGCCAGATTCCCAATACTGGCGCACCGCACAGTGAACCGATATGATGAGGTGCGCTCTTCTCCGCCATCCCCGGATTATCCGGCATACCATTGATAACCACCCCTGCCACGCTCAGTCCCATCTGCTGGGCGGCAAAGCAGGTCAATACGGTATGATTTATGGTTCCAAGTCCCGGACGCGCGACAACCAGTAGTTGCAGATCCAACTCCCGCACAAGATCAGCTATCAACAACCCTCCGGACAACGGCACCATCAGGCCACCTGCGCCCTCGACAATGACATATTCATGATTGGCAGCAAGACGTCCGTAGACCTCCTTGATATGCGAGAAATCAATTCGCACATCTTCAGCCTTGGCAGCTTCAGCAGGAGCCAGCGCTTCCCTGAGACAATATGGAGCAACATCTTCAGAATACTGGATTCCTGCTGCCTGACACAGCAATAAGGCATCATCGGAAAACAATGTACCATTTTCCTCACGGCAACCACTGGTAACCGGTTTCATCACGCCAACATTGATTCCATTCATCCGCAACAACCGCGCAAAAGTCGCGGCAACAATGGTCTTCCCGACGCCGGTGTCAGTACCGGTTATAAAAATACCTTTCTTCACGCACATGCCTCCACAGTCAACTCCAGGTCTGTCAGTAACTGCCGGTCGATTTCATGAGAACGACCGGAAGTCGTCAGGTAATTGCCAGTCATCATTCCGCTGGCTCCAGCCAGAAACATCCACGACTGCAACTCGCGCAGGTTTTTCTCTCTCCCGCCACAAATGGAAATCCGTTTTTCCGGGAGCAGAAAACGATATATGGCAATTATTGTCAGGCATTCAAGCGGAGTAAGATTATCAGCAGCCTCAAGACGTGTTCCGGCTACCGGATTCAAAAAATTAAGTGGAATCGAATCGACATCCAGATCACGCAGCGTCAGCGCCATTTCAATCCGCTGGGCACCTGTTTCACCGAGACCAAAGATACCACCACAGCAGACGCGCAACCCGACCGCTTTAGCAGTTCGAATCGTCTCAACATCATCCTCGTAATCATGGGTTGTACATATGTGCGGAAAGAAACTGCGGGCTGTCTCAAGATTATGGTGATACGTATCAATGCCGGCATTTTTAAGACGTAATGCAGATTCTGTATCAAGAATTCCGAGTGAGCATGAGGGGGAAACACCTGATTGAGACTTGATGCGGCTAACAGCCCGGCACACTTTATCAAGCTCATCTGTTTTATTAATACGAGTGCCACTGGTGACAATACCATAACAGCCAGCTCCATTATGCCCGGCTAGCGTGGCACTGCGGACAATCTCATCTTCATCGACCAACGGATACACCGGGACACCGGTGTCATGGTGAGCTGACTGAGCACAAAAAGCACAGTTTTCGGCACAACGGCCAGATTTAGCATTGATGATCGAACAGAGATGAACAGTGGTCCCGACAAAGTGGTCTCTAATCCGGGAGGCTTCAGCAAACAACAGATATCTGTCTGCGCCGGTCGCCTCGTAAAGTTTTAATGCTTCAGCAGACGTGAGTAATTCCCCTGCCAGCACGATATCTGCCATGTTCCGGATGTAATCTCTTAACGACATATATACCTCCGGTTATTTCGATACCACAGGCAAACAGGCATTGTCAACCAGCCATATCGCATAGGTTAACAATGCCTATCTTGACCTTATCCTGTCATGGAAACAACTTCCTCGTATGTTGTCACCCCTTCGAGCATCTTATTTATTGCAATCTCACGAAGAGTAAGGAATCCTTCCTTTCGTGCAGCTAAAGTAACCTCTTTCAGCTCAACTGAACTTTTTATCAGCGACTTGACAGTGTCATCCATACTCATGACCTCAAACAGACCACTGCGCCCCTTGTAGCCTGTGCCACGACATTCCTTACACCCCTCACCTTCCCACACGGCATACGTCTTTTTTGGCATCTGCAGATAGGCGCATTCATCACGTGAAAGATTACGGACTTTTTTACAGTGAGGGCAAATTTTGCGAACAAGACGCTGGGCGACAATACCGAGCACCGTAGCAGAAATCAAGAAAGGCGGAACACCCAGATCGAGCAGGCGTATGATAGTTGATGCGGAATCGTTAGTATTCAAAGTAGAAAGCACAAGATGACCTGTCAAGGCGGCCTGAACGGCATTCTCGGCTGTTTCGCGATCGCGTATTTCACCAATCATGATGATATCGGGATCCTGCCTGAGAATGTTGCGTAGAATACTGTCAAAACTGACACCAATGCCCTGCTGCACACCAATCTGATTGAACTCCTCCATGACCATCTCAATTGGATCCTCAACCGTAACAATATTAACTTCCGGTGAAGAGAGAGACCTGAGTGATGAATAGAGTGTCGTAGTCTTGCCGCTCCCGGTGGGACCGGTTACGAGAATTATGCCGTTCGGACGACGTATAAATGAGTTATAGAGTGTCAACTCCCGCGGATAAAATCCCATGCTGTCAAGATCCTGCAATAAAATATCAGGATCAAACACCCTGATGACGACTTTTTCACCAAAGGCTACCGGAACGGTCGAGACACGCAGTTCAATATCTTTGGAGTTGAAATTTGTTTTAATGCGACCATCCTGAGGACGCCGTTTCTCAGCAAGATCCATCCGGGAGAGAAGCTTGATACGCGAGACAATTGGGGCATGCAGAGGTTTTGGAATGACATGAATGTTATGCATCACCCCGTCAATGCGGAAACGAATCAGTGAAGTTTCACGTTTCGGTTCGATGTGGATATCGCTGGCATGCTGGTCAAAGGCATAATTCAGAAGAAAATCAACGGCTGATACAACATGCTTGTCAGTCCCGTCAATATCCTGATGCCCTTTTAGTTTAAAAAACTGCTCCAGATTTCCCAGATCCGTCGTTGTCGAAGCCTCAGCTTCCGCAGCAACAACCGAAGCGCGGAATCCATAAAATTCACGCAGAATTTTCAGAATATCACTTTTTGAGCTGAGTACGCGCCGGATTTCCAAACGCCTGGCTGATGCCAGTTCGTTAACAATCGCCTCATTGAACGGATCAGCCACAGCTACCGTTATGACATTATGTGACTCCTCTACGGCGACGATCAGGTTTTTAAGAGCAAAAGGGCGGGGAATGTGGTCGGTTACAACATGCAGATCAAGTTTGAGAGGATCAATTTTAAAATATGGCAACCCGGTGGCAGAAGCCAAAGCAACAGTAATAACGTCCTCTGTAAGCAGATTTCCCTGCAATCCATGAATTTCAAGATTAAATGAAGCAAGAATTTCGGCAGGAGAAACAAGGTCGGCACCTGAATGGGTCCTACGGGACGCACCGGAATGTAATTGAGAAAAAAGACGAGACTCCTGCGCCTTTCCACGAGCCAAAACATCTTTAAGTTGGGACTGTGACAACAACCCACGGCGTTCCATCAGGTGTGAGAGATTTTCAAAAGTAAGTTTCTTTGGCTCCGGCATAATCCTCATCAATTATTTAATTTATTCTTTTTGAGTGCTTCCGCCTTCTGTGCCTCGATACGTCTGGCTACTTCCTCAACCACCTGTTCAGGACTATATCCTGTCTTAGCTGAAATCTGTGCAACGGCAGCCTGTTCCGATTTGAGGGTTTCACGAATCTGTCGATCTCGACCACTTGCGGCCGAAGGAGAATCCTGATATGCGTTCATCGTTGATATAAAATTTCTGAACATCCTGAATCCCATCCAGAGCGCAAGAAGCACAGGTACGATATCATCCAGCCAATAGTCAAAGCTGCGGAGACGAAACATTTCTCCAGCGAGCAGGCCAGCAGAGGCAATCAACAATCCAAGTGCATTGCCCATGACTCGATATTCTATGTCATCCGGTATTTTTATCTCAACAGATTTTGCCACTTCCTGCCCCGCGCACAGATTCCATTTTCTTTATTTATTCATCGGCATTTTTTGGGTTATCTATAGGTTTTTTGTAACATTTCAGCGCTATATTAAAATTACACTCTTCGCTGTTTGAATTGCATCTCAAGTGATGAAAACTACTAAAGCGAAGAAATATCCTATGAGAATCTTGACCCAAAACTGCTGCTCTGTTAGTGTCGCACAAAATCGACTGGGAGGTAATATGAAAAGACTATTATGCGGAATGGTAGCAGCAACCCTTGCTTTTACAGTTTCACCAGTACTGGCAGCAGATATCAATTTCACCCGCGGCATCGACCAAAGTTCATTCAAGAGCCTGAGCAAGGAAGCCGGTGCGGCGTTGGCGTACAGAAACATGGCTCCTGCTGCTCCGCTCGGCATTACCGGCTTTGATATCGGCCTCGAAGTCAGTGCCATAGATATCAGTTCAAACAGCAACTACTGGAATGCGGCTTTTAACAACGAAGCTCCTTCATATCTGGTAATACCAAAGATTCGGGCTCGCAAGGGACTGCCTTTTGGGATTGACGTGGGCGCAATGTACTCTTACGTACCTGATAGTAATATAAAATTCTACGGAGTGGAGCTAAGCAAATCGGTTCTGGATGGCACCATGGCTACGCCTGCTTTAGGCGTCCGTGCTACCTATACCAATTTGGCCGGAGTAGACGACCTCTCACTGCAGACCTATGGAATTGATGCTTCTGTTAGCAAGGTTTTTTTGTTTATAACTCCGTATGCCGGAGCCGGTATGCTGTGGATTAACAGTGATGCGAAAGGAAACTTAAAAAGTAAAACATTGTCGGAATTGGGAATAGATCTCAAAAGTGAAACTATTTCAGTTCCGCGCGTTTTCGGCGGAATTAAAGTCACTCCGTTCCCATTGTTGGGAATAACCGGTGAGGTAGAATACGTGTTCAGGCCGATATACTCTCTGAAAGCAGCCATAAACTTCTAAGCATTTATAATTTGCTTGTTTTGTAAAAGAGGGCGCTTTTTATTGCGCCCTCTTTTTGTTTCTATTTATTATAAAATTTAAAAGTATCACTACTGATCTCATGTATAGAAGCATTCAATGATCAGACATGAAGCTGAAACACAACCATGACAAACCGTTTTAAGAATGGGAAACAAAATAAGATCAGGTTATTACTTGCTCATATTCACCAATAAATACTCTTCTTCCCCAAACAATTAAATCTCAATGCTCTGCTCTACTACAAGGTTCATGAATATCACGTTCTGATAACATCAGTATCACATGAATAATAATCACCATAATCAAAGACAACACAAAAAAACCCCCAAGGATTTTAAGTGCCTTGGAGGTTTTCTATAGCGTGCATATTAAATTCAAAAATGAGTTAATTAATTTGAAAATCTCTAGTTGTAACTAAACCACCAGGTGACGTTACTTTTATCTCTAACTGTCCAATTGCTGAAGTTGTCGTGCTCGGATCAGATATTGTAATCGGAAATATGACTCCTGAATTGGCGGTAGTATTTGGGAAAGTATATTTATCATATGTTGGCATAACTAAAGTAGTACTGACAGTACCTGATTTCCCACTAATAAGCGTCGTCAACTTAAAATCAACTGTTGTTGCAGCCGGCATAGTATTGCCATTTAAATCACTTACCGTAACACTACAGGAAATATATGAACCAAGTGGTATATTGGTACTACACGTGCCAGTTATTTTGGCAGCCGATGATGCCATAACCAAAGTGGAATTCGAGAATACGTGCTTTGACTTAGGTGCGCCTACATATGCTGCACCTTGAAGAACGCCATTGTATTTACCATCAGGGCCATTAAATAATCCATCACTATTAAAGTCAATATATGTTTCACTAGCATCCTTGAGACCATTCTCATTGTCATCACGGAAAGCTTCTGAATCGTCACTAAACTCTCCAGCATCAGCCAAGCCATTGCCATTAAGGTCTAAAAACGCTTCCTCACCCACAGCATACGCAAGTATTCGTGCTCTGCCATTTAGTGGCCGAGGATTTTGACTGGTCCAGTTTACGGTACAGGCACCAGCAGTTGTCGTACATGAAGGCTGGATACTACCACCGCTGGTAGTAAAATAAACAGCTGTGCCATCTGGGACAGGGTTGTGAAAATGGTCACTCAAACGCGCAGTAACCTTATCAACGACACCATCAGTATTTAATGACTCAGGGTTCAATGTTTCAATTGCTACTGATAAACCGTCCTGAGCAGGCACACCAGTGGAGACAACAAGCTGGTCAGATTGCGTCGCAATTGTTGGACTAATATTTCTAAGAGTCGCAGTAACACGAACGGATGTCGCAATGATTCCTGACTGCACAATGGTCGAAACGGTTCCATCAGCAGCAGTACTGCCTGAAGCAGAACTGATTGACAAACCACCTACAGTTGTATTCAAAGCAAAGTCTACCTGTTGATTTGGCTTTGGCTGACCAGCAGTATCAAATACTCTAAAAGTAACCAATGAGGTTTCTTGAACACCGGTGCCACCCATTCCTTTAAGACCAATATTTTTTGGAGAGGCAGATACAAACGAAATTGAACTCGCCGCAAGCGGACTAATATTTATAGTCGCTGTTTTTGAGTCCCCTGTAATAGTAGCAGTAATGGTATCATTGCCTGTCGCTGTAATCGCCTGATATGTAACAGTTGCAACACCGTTTACCGTTCGAACCGGAGAAGTTATGGCTGCTTTACCTGAAGCAGCTTGTGTCGATGAGAAAGTAACATCAACTTCCTGCCCGGTATAAGTTGCACCACTTGCATCTGTGACCGTTACCGACACGCTGGTTGAACCACCGTATGACAGATTTGACAATCCCAATGAAATGGCAGAAAGCTTTAGTGATGGAAGACTAACGCTAAATAAACCGGTTTTAGTGATCTGTTTATTGTCAATTGTAGCAGAAGCAGTGACTTGCCCCTGTCCTGATATCGTCCCTGCAGTTAGCTGCACCGTTGCTATACCGCTGGCGTTTGTAGCAACAATGCCGCTTGCAGGTGTAATTGAACCAAGTGTGGTTGAAAAGTTTACATTTATTCCACTTGCTGGCGTGCCGTCTGACTTTGTAAAAGTTGCCGATACAGATGTTGACTCGCCAAGTTGAAGTGCGGTGTTGGCAACAAAAACTGAACCTACAGCAGAACCGGGAGAAATTTGCACAAGAGAAGTGTCTTGCGAAGTTGAGCTTTCACCACTACAGCCGGCAACAATAAATATGCACATAAATAAAATAATAGCTGATAAAGTTTTACGCATATTTTTTCTCCATAATGACAAGCGGAATCTGATTAGTTATTAAGACGGCTAAGGCACATTCACAGTAAAGCGATGCCGATATTGTTATGGGGTAACAATTGCAGGAATTGATATAATTTTAGTCTTGGACAACCCACCAGTAGAGGCCGTCAATCGCAAATAAACCGGCTCACTACCTTGAGTTATCATATCAAGATATGTGGCTACCCCAGTATTACTAAGCACTTCAGTTTTAGTTTTTGTGAAAGGTTCCGGATTTGACGGAGTTGTGTATTGTGCCGTAAACTTAATCACTGCACCTGTCGGGTCTTTCCCAGCATCAGGAGTATACGTTGCAGTAGCCTCAACTTCATATGTACCACCAGTTAAGTCACTTAATGTAATATCTGACAATGACAAGGAGCCAGAAGATACATCACCACTCCCACATCCAAATAATCCACAACTCAAAACAATGCATAACAGAAATAATTTTTTCATCTGCTAACTCCCTCAGAGAGATTATAAAAAGTCTAGTAAAAAAAAGTATTACTAATTCGCGATTCTTTTTTGTAAAAATCGACGAGATTGAGAATTGAATTCGCTATATGACGCCAATAGCACTACCTATAAAATGGGTACATCCTCTTTAGATCATTACTATTTTGGCATAAATGCAAATGGTTATCCATTAAACCCCACCAAGTATTCTGGGGGTAATAAAGATGAGTAATTCCGTTTTTGTTTTGGTTTTGACGCTGGACTTAAACAGCTGTCCTAGAAATGGAATGTCCATAAGATAAGGCACTCCATCATCAGCATCCTGATCACTGTCTACAAATATCCCACCTATAACGGTAGTTTCACCATCTTTTAGCAGAAGTTCAGTTGTAGCCTGTTTCGTGTTAATCGGTGGTGGGCTACCAGTTCCGGGGGCATCATTTTTTGCATCAATTTTCATGATGATAGTGCCATTGGCATTAATGTGAGGGGTAACTTCCAGAGAAAGAGTTGCAGCAACGAACGCCGTGACAGCACCGGTTGTCGCAGTTGTATTTTGGTAAGGAATCTGTTGTCCCTGTGAGATTTTTGCTGCTTTATTATTAAGTGTTGCAACTTTTGGAGATGATATGATCTTGATCATACCAGCACTGGCAGCTGCGTTTAAACGGAGATCAAGAGAAATATTACTAGACAGTTTGCCAAATGAAATACCCATTGATCCACCTGGAGATCCGCTGGCACCACTTGTTGGTGCTGCATTAGCCAAACCACCGAAACTGGTGTCCAGCTGGTTGATCCCCATAAATGACCCTGATCCATCACGATAATGCAGACCCCAGTTGACACCAAGGCTACGAGTAAAGGTAGATGTTGCCTCAACAATACGTGCTTCAATCATTACCTGTTTTTCAGGCACATCAAGCAGTTTCAAAAGCTTACGCATTTCATTAAGTGCTTGAGGAATATCTTTCACAATTACTGTACTCGTTCGAGTGTCTGTTGAAATGACTCCTCGATCACTCTTTAGAGCATTAAACTGAGCAGCTATTGTCGTGACATCCGAATAGTTTACAGTATAAATTTCTGTTTTCAGCTCAATACCCTTGGCGAGAGCCTTCTTAATCTCCAGTTCTTCATCTACTTGTGACTTGAACTTACCTTTACCCTTTATAATTATGATATTACCTTCTTCACGTTTTTCGAGGTTTTTTGTATCAAGAATAATATCCAATGCTTGATCCCAAGGGACATTAACCAACTTGAGACTGATTGAACCGGTCACATCATCACCAAGTACAAAATTCTTATTGCTTACCTCGGAAAGAAGTTGAAAGATTTTTCTAACGTCTGCATCTGCAAACTCCAGCGTTACTTTACGACCTTTATAGATATGTTTATAACCAAGTTGATCTCCAGTAGAACTTAAAACTGGCGCAAGATCAGATGGGATTTCCTCTGTACTGGCCGGAAGCGGTTTCTGAGGAGCAGATTCGTTTTTTGATTTTACAGCATCAATGACAAGTTTATCTGCTACCAATCCTTGAGGATGCTTGAAATCAACATAAATCACGTCCCCTTCTTGATGGTATTCAAAAGGAGCATCTTTGCGCATAACAATGCGAATTTTTGTATTGGTACCATTCTTTGTTTTAACTAAGAAAGGAGTGATTCGCAAAACAGGCGATACAAAAGAGCGGGTTTCAAGCGAACGTTGGAGTTTTCGAGGCAATGTTGAATTTTTAATAATCAATGTTACATAACCAGGTGTTTTTACCGGCGGAGTAACATCTATATTCCCATTTACCTTAACTGATATTCGAGAAACATTGCCAATTACCTGAAAATCGATCATTTCGACAACAGAAGGACCGTTTTGAGCTTTTATTTTATTATCACCAACAATATTTTTATTTTTTGGTACAACGTGCGTTATTTCTTCTGGTTTTGCTTCAGATTTAATTTCCTGAGTTATTACTGGCTTCAACTGGGGTTTTTCAACACTTGTTGATACTAGTTTAGTATGAGCATTTTCATCAGCGGCCTTTCCATCAAGCGTAATGACAACCCCGGCATTTGTCTGTACAGCAGTTGCCTCGGGAAAAATTCCATTTACCGAATCCAGAACAACACGGACTTTATCCGGATAAATACCAATGCGAGCAGAGCCAACACCTGATGCATTCAATGGCAACAAACGTGCAGGCAAACTACTTTTTACGTTCATGAGATCAACAACATACCGTTCAGGTTTATTAAGTCTGAACGTATTAAAACTAGCTATTGAACCATCTAGCGAGAGTGTAATTCTATTATTGTTAACTGAAATAGCGGAAAGGGTTCTGACCGGAACTTCATTAGCTGCGTTCATCACTGGAGCAAGCGCAGGTTTATGGGATAAAGGAACTTCGACGGCTGCATCAGCATGTTCTTGTTTTACAGCAGGCAATTCTTTTTCTGTCAACGATGGAAAAGAGATCTTCAGTTCTCCAGGGTTCGTCGGCAGTGCATATATCAAAGCTTCACTGTCATGTTTCAGCTCTATTTCCACCCGGGTCAAGACACCTGCATCAGTATCAAAGCGACTGGCTGTAACTTTTTTAAAGTTTCCCTTGTCAATAATTAGCGGTGTAGAGAAATTTCCTGGCGTAACTTGGGAAAAATCAATTACCAGCTGAAGCGGTGATGTTGTCTTATAGCTTGTGTATGTAGCGGGATGAGTTAACTTTATAGTTAAATCTGTGGCGGGTCCATCGCCTGATGAAACTATAGATTCAATAGTTGCGATTTTTTTTGATTCCTGCTGCTCAGCACAATCAGCAACATGAGGCGCAGAAATCAAGTAAGTTGCAATTATTGATAACGCTATCAAGACATTTTTAAAAGTATGTTTCTTCCACTTCATGCGGAACTCCTTATTGCTTCCTGGGAAGGGTAAGTTTAATAATCTCTTTCCGGACCCTGCCGTTATCATCTTTAAATTGTTCTAAAACATCAACGCCATTTGTTGTTATCGAAGTAATCCTGCCATCATTTTTTCCTATCAACATACCAACTTTTAAAACATACCCTTTTCCACCGGGATCCGTTACCATCGCACTATTTTCCCGGCCGCCGGTAATTATGCCAATCAACTTAAACTGACTAACCTCAAAACTATGGATCGGCAATGAACTCCGCTGGGCTTTTCTTTGTGCCTCGAGGGAGTTTTTAGGCTCGGCTTTAACTGCCACAAAAGGTTTAAATGGATCTTTTTTATTGCTGAAGTCAAATTGAGTTGTCGGTTGCGGTGGGAGGCGTAAAGCAGAACTCATCTGTTTTTGGATGGGTTTTGGCTGCACAACAGCAGTTTTATGCTGCTGCGCAGGAGCAGCAACAGGAGTTTGCGCTTGGTCTTTGTTGCATGCGGAACACAGCAGTGCACATACAAAAACTGCAGCAATCATCGAAAATCTATTATTTTTTTGCTTTTTTATCATCCTTAATCTCTTTCTTATCAAGGAAGCGGAATGTAGTAGCAAGACACGTAACCTTGGTCATCATGCGATTATTAACACTCTTTATATCCGAAAAAGAGACATTTGTTATATTTACGATTCGAGGCAAATTCGCCACTGCCGCAAAGAAATTTGCAACACTAAAATAGGACCCTGAAACAACAATATCGACCGGCACTTCTGCATAAAAATCTTTGGTGATCTCAGGCTTGGGACGAAATGTGAGAAAATCTAACCCAGTACTTTTACCCAGCGTCGTGATACTGGTCAGTAGAGACGGGATTTCTTTAGAGTTTGGCAGTTCCGCTAATGCCAGCACTAATTCCTGATTTAGCTGATCGTATTCTGCTTTCAATTTTGGAAGATTATTGGCGACTCTTGTTTTTTCATTTATTTCATTTTCCAAACTAACCAGCTGTGCCTTGGTCTCATTAAGTTCAGTATACTTAGGAAGAAACAGAAACCAGACTAATGCTGCAGCTTCAAGAATTGAAACCAAAACAAGTATCATAATTTTCTGTTTTGTTGGAAGCCTGAGTATTTTTTCTATATTTGGATCCATATTCAGCCCACCTGAATGATGTACATTATTTTTTTAACTCGGAAGGCACTGTTGATTCCAGCTTCATCGTTAAATCAAACTTCTTCAGCTTTATACCGGCTACTTCAGTTTGTTCAGAAACCCCTAATTCTACCGCCGTAAAATCGTTAGACGCCTCAAGCGATTTCATAAACTCTGCTATCAGTTCTTCAGTAAAGGCTACGCCTGATATTTTAACATTTTGGCCGGATTCACTATAACTTGTAAGCCACAGCTTATCCGGAGTAAGATTGCTCAGACTTTCCAATCTTTGTGCAGGACCTGTTTTATTTTTTCGCAACTGAGAAAGAACATCGAGCTTTTTCTTCACCTGATCTTTCAGAGATTTTAATTCTTCAATTTTACCAATTTTCTTTTTAAGTTCAGTTATTTTTTGATTTGCTGATATTATGTCTTCTTTTGCGGCAGCAATCTGTACACGTTTAACTGCGTAGAGAGATGTAACAATCAGTGCAATCACAACAATGACAACACTTGCCAAGACAATTTGCTGTATTGCAGTTTCTTTTTTCTTGGCTGCTCTGACGGGTAAAAGATTTATTTTAATCATTTGTCCCCGACCCTCCTGATAGCAAGCCCGACTGGCACTGCCATAAACGGACCAATCTCCTGAAGGTATTCAGGGTCAAAATCTTTTTCGTTATATTTCAGCTTTGCAAAAGGATTAAGTTTCTCAATTGGCAAGCCGATTTTATCAGAAATCATATCAATAAGGTTGTAGACTTTTGAACACCCGCCACTTATAAAAACTCCAGAAATACGATCGTCATTTGCAGTTGAATTATAAAAATCAAGCGAACGCCGGATTTCCTGAGTAATGGATTCGTTAACTTTTAAGACAACACCCCGAAGTAATTCATTGTTTGACTCATGCGCAAGCATTTTCCCTATTTCTGCATCTTGACTACTTAACCCAATCTGTTTCTGGATCTCCTCTGAATAGAGATTACCCCCCATTTGCACGTCTCGCGTAAAAAGAGTAATGCCATCTTTTATAACATTGATATTCATAATACTGGCACCAATGTTTATTAATGCGAGAACATCTTCAGAACTATAATCGTGATTAACTTCAAAAGCATTTTGGACGGCAAAAGAATCAACATCAACAACTGATAGTTGCATTCCCGCTTCACTGAACACTGCAATATAATCGTTGATAATATCTTTCTTGCTGGCCACCAGTAGAACATTCATTTTGGATGGGTCGCTGCTATCGGGCGACAAAATCTGAAAGTCCAAATTCACATCATTAATATCAAAGGGAATGTATTGCTCAGCTTCCCATGAAATTTGATCTTCAAGTTCTTCCTGCGGCATTGCCGGAAGTACAATTTTCCTGATAATGACTGAGTTGCCTGAGATTGAGCACGCAACATCTTTTACTTTTATGCCGAGACTTGACACCAGACTTTTTATTACTGCAGCAATTGAAGCACTATCCATCAGCGAATTATCAACAATCGCCTCAGGAGGTAATGGGGCAATTCCCGCATTCAGCAACTGAAAAGACCCTTTATTGTCTTTCAGTTGAATCACCTTCACGGAACTAGAGCCAATGTCTATGCCTATAACTTCTTTTTTATTCTTAAAAAGAAACATATTCAGTCCCATTATTCCTGATCCTGAAACACTTTATTTCTATCTTCTAGGCTGTATCCCAGTGCTAAAATAATTTTTCGCATGGTCTCCATACGACATTCTTCGCCACGCTCAACCCGTGCAACAGTCAATACAGAAACATTAGCCTTCCGCGCGAGCTCTGACTTGCTCATCAGCCTGGATTCACGAATAGATTTTACTTTATTCTTATTCTTCATTGGCTCTTATTTCTTATACATAATTAAATCTTATGTGACATTTACTATATTTCAGACACATGTCAAGATAATTCTGCATAATTATGCATTAATTACAAAAAAAATAACTACCGCCTCTAAAAATGGCCAGCAAAAACAGTGCAAGCTAAGTTAGTTGTCATCAAACGGCCAGAAGCTAAGTACATATTATTAATTCATATCTATTCACCCTAAAAAATTAATAGGCATACAAAACGGAAAGTTGCGATTTTTCATTCGGGTTTACAGCACGCTCACTTTGAACTTCAATTCTATAATATGCAGGTAGATGCTGGGGGGTCACTGAGCCAGTGGCAGAAGTAACGCCACTTCCCGCTTCAAGATAGTCTACTCCTGTAGTGTCTGAATTAGAGCAGGGTTGTCCTGCCATATCACTGCCACACCGAGTATCTATAATTTTGGCATATACTTTAAATCCAACCGAGCTATTCGTGGCTTTCAGATTAAAAGTCATGTCGGGAGACTCTTTAGGTAACGAAGTTTTTGACTGAGCGGTACACGATGCCCATGAAGTCGTCGAGGAACCAACTTTTTCTTTGAAGCACGCATCCAGTGCATCCTGTGGAAACGCCAAGTCTAAACCGATCGCATCAGTCAGATTTTGTTTATAGGCAAGATCGAATGTGCCATTGAATATCGCCGGGAGGATGTCGCGCGAGACAACGTCTATAGCGCCATAGCCAGCTTCGTTTGCGCTCTTGTAAGCCTTATTCGCAGCACTGACACGCGTTCCCTGTACCACAATGGACAACAGTGCCATGATCATCCCGAGAGATATCAGGGTGAACAGCAGTGCTGTTATAAGAGCTATACCTTTATTGTTATGTAGTGATGCCATAATTTAACCTGCTTACGTTATCAGTAGTTAATGTTTCTGGGTATAACAACCAGCTTATACGTTTTCCACCGGTAGTTTTTATAATCATCTGAGCCGACAATATCAGTTTTAAGATCCAGTTTCCTGCCAACATTTTCATCGCCTAACATAATTGTCTGGTTTGCGTAATTAAACCCCGGGTCCCTGCCACCTTCATGGGTAACGATGTAAATCGTTATCATCTTAAGCTGCTGCCTGATCTCTTTTGCAGACAATCCCGTCAACCCGCTTTGATCAACATCAACACCATTAACACCGTCAGCTGCCACATTAAATACAACCTGCATATCGGCGACGCACTCCAGCAGAGGATATTCAGTAAATTTTCCGTCACTGTGATTCAAAACACCCTTGTAGAGTATCCCGGTACCGGGCTTACCATTAGTCCCCTTGGCACATCTCGTCGGCATCTCCGAATCCGAAGAGGGGCGTTTGACATAATAATCCACGCGGTTGTAAGGAACTCTCAGGTCGGTTGAGGAAGAAACCCCATACACCACAAAAACATCATTATTTTGTTTTGGTTGAAATGCCGCAGGCGGTGTCATATCCGGCGCAGTTATGGTGTATGAAAAGTCAGCGGCATTTGTGCTGATGTATGAAGCATCATTCTCAGGCGGGATTGCAGCAACTAACCGCCCGGTTCTGGAATCTATTGTAATCACCCTGTCGTTTGCTACAAAATTATCGGTCGCTGCATAATTAGTCGTTTCCCATATTTTAATTTTACTCACACTGTCGGTTCCATCTATATATGCCCATTTTTTTGTTGTGTCGCTCATACCGGCAAGTATCGATTTAATTACCAGATAATCGCGATGATCAGTTGTCGAAGTGGCTGCCTGCACTGCCCTCGGCACTTTATTTATGTCGCTGGAAGTATTATATTTGTCATTAAAACTCGTTGTATCAATTCCAGGCGCAAGAACGCCCTGAGCCTCATCAAACTCCGCCGGAAAACTGAGCATCCAAGGCAATCCATATCCAGCGTGTTCCAAGTCCATCCTGAACATTTCAAGCCCGATCACACCTTGGGTGTCGCTCTCTGATGACTTTGTCTGCTGTGTGGATATGGTTAATATCTTGTTAAACACCTGGCTGCTGATGATGATGACAACCATAAAAATTGCCATTACTATTATTAATTCCATAAGCGTAAATCCTCTGGAGGATAAAACGCTTAAGGATGAAAGATATTTTTTTAGTCTCCTGTGACAACTCATTCTACGCGACTCCTGACCGACATCACAGAGTATGTTGTGGTAATATTTTTATATGCCCATTTCACATCAACCTTATACGTATCGGAAGAACCGGTCCCAACAGGGGTTACAGTACGTTTAACCGTGTAGATTATGTTACTGTTCAAAGATGAAGTCACTGGCGCCGTTTCTGACGCCACAGCATCAAAAGCCTTTGTGCGCATGTTGTTCATGGCATCCTGGGCAATACGCCCCACCTCGTTTCGCATCTGATTTTTGAGGTTGTATTCCATTGCAATATTAACTGACTGTAGAAGGCCTAACAGGCCAACCAGCACAATCACCATTGCAACAAGCAGCTCTACAAGCGTGAATCCTGATTTATTTTGCATTGATATTGTCGGAAACACAGGGTGTCCCTTCCTTTTTTTTACCTATTTTTACTCTTGTTGTTGATATCACAACTGAATCAACAACAGCATCACTGACACTGTCCACACAAACCGCACCGATGTTCGTGGTCAGACCGCGGCTGTTAAACGTAATATGCGTTATGTTAGGGTATACAGGGTATTTGAGAATAACAGTTGAAACGGGCTCCACCGTTGTATCTGCAGATGAATAGATGTCATAGCTTGTCGGTGATATTTTAAATGTCCAGTTTTTCTTCTCGTACAAGGCCTTGATTCGGTACTCCATCAGATCCCCATACAGCATTCTGGTCTGGTTCACTATGTGTGATTTTTTAGAATATTGAGAAAAGGCAAAAGTTCCCATAGCGCTGAGAATCCCGATCAAAGCGATTACTATCAGAAGTTCCATTAGTGTAAATCCACGATTATTCATATCTATTTTCCCTGTATATGAAGAATCCGCTTTAATGGTTTATTACCTGATGCTGAAACAATCGGTGGTGGATCGGTAGGAGGTTTACCAATCATTGGTGTCGCCATTTTTCTGCCATCATTAGCAGTCAAGGCGGTAGAAAGGTTCACTTCCTCGAAGCTTCCCGTTGACACCTGTACCAAGGCCTTGCCTTGCAACGCATTAATCGACGCAGTACCACCGGTGTTGTACTTAACACCCCATATAAACGACTTACCACCAAAGTTGCAGACATCTATGGAGGGCATAAATGACGTAAAAAAGACAGCTCCATTCGACATTGCAACAGGATCTGTGATCACTCGCTCTGCACCGAAGTCATTTACGGTATCCTGTTCACCAAGAGTGATATACCACCCGTTTTTATCAGCGAAATCAGGATTAACCTGAAGTGTTGTCTGGTCGACAAATGTACTGCTATTGAAGGTTATCGTATTCCTGCAGGTATCAGTTTTTAATCCAGCACCAAGGAACGAATCCATGTAAAAACATGGTTCTTTGACGCCGATCAGATTGCCTTGGCGCGTATTGTCGTCACCCTTGTAGAAATATCGGCCAGACCCCCAATATAGCCATAGATTCTTGTACTTACGATCCTGGAGCTTTGAAACAGCAGACGTTACCGGTCCCGTACCGGAAATAAGTGTTGTGAGATCCCAGTCTTTTGGATTAATCAAGTTTTTGGTTAAAAGCCGTATTAGCCCTCCATCCCATACTGGTGTAACTGTGTCGCAGTCGGCAGTACATTGGCTATAGCCGGCATAGACAGCATCGTCAGAGTAATAGCTGTCTGAAAGTTTTTCTGAACGGTTTACATCAATTGGACCTGGGGCAATCGAACCGACAAAAGCCTTGGTAATTGCCGTTGAGGGACCGAGTTCTTTTATCTTTGTACCGCTACGCAAATCAAGCACATACAGCTTCAGATTATTGGTTGATAGTCCCTTGAATTGATGTTGGTTGACGTCAATGGGGCCGGTTGGACCATTGCCTATAACAGCAAACCAACGGCCGTTAGTGTCATTATAGGTTTTGCCATCAGCATCAAATTTATGAGCGATACGGACTACTCCGGCGCCCGTGGTTGAGTAGCCAAGATCATCGGCTGTGAACTCCCAGAGAAAGGCAGGATTAGCCGGATCAGTGACATCAAGCGCATAGTAGGAAGAAAAGCCAACCCCCGGAACCGGCGTTTTGACACACTCTGTAGTAGCGCTACAGCCTGAAGTGCTATCTGCTCCCGCACCGCCAGTGCCCATACTACCGATCAAGATTGAGCGCCAACTTTTGTTGTTATCTTTAGATCCATCTCGTTGACATGCCCAGTAATTGGTAACCGACTGCCCTCCCTCCAAGTCATCACCGGTGTATTGTGTACCGCAACCGCCCGCTGAGACATAAGGGTTTGTTCCACTCAGGGTGGAAGTCCCGATACTTGCATCAAGGAGCCTACTTGGACCATCAACCAGATAGATGTGATTATAATTAGGATCGGCAAGATATTTAAGATACGGCAGGGCATCTTTGGGAATAAATGCCCATTGCTCCTTGCCGAGGTCACTGCCGGAAAGCGTTGCCTTGGTATCGCCGGTGGTTTGTACGGACAGCTTACCCATGGTAAATGCGTGCAACATGCCATCATTGGCTCCGGCATATGCCATGCCACGGTTCTTGTAGCTCGTTGAATTTGCAAATCCAGTATTATTTGTATCATCAGCATACGTTGCATCGCCGTACCCCACCGGTGAATCCTGATGATAATTCTGCAGTTTGTTGGAGGACTGTACCCGTGGTGTCGACGAAATTATATCTCCCAACTTCCAGACATGTTGAACCCCGCCGATTTCAACGGTTCGATTCCTTGCTGTGGCACCACCAATCGTGACCCCATCAACGCCATGAACATACCTAATAATATGTTCGGCGTCTTCCAGAGTATCAGCATTCAAAATTTTCTGAAGAATGCAGCTGTTGTTTTCATTTTCAGCCCAGTTGAATGCAACCAGATCAAAGAGACCGGTTTTACTGAATGTGCCCGCACATCCAGTTGCAGTCGCCCCTGACAGATAGGTATACAACTTGCGAGGATCGCTTGAAATATTGCGAGACCAGAGAGATTTACCAGCGCGCCAGATACTTTTGACAGCATCGGCATTGACCAAACCGGCAACCTGTGAGGAAACACGCGGATCATCTGCACTGGTTACAACCGTATCACCACTGCCATCGCCATTAGTATCCTTAAAAAGTTTCGCTTTGGTATCATTTGTTGCCGGATCAAACCAGAACTGTACGACATAATCTTTTTTGACATCTAATAAATGATCACCAGATCCGGAATAGTCGGTATCCTCTCGCACTGTACTATTATTTATGTAGGGATCTACGTAATACCACAAATTCTGCATCTCGCCGATCCAGGAAGCTTTTGTTGAATCTTCGAATTCTTTCAAAGGGTAAAATACCGCCTGCAGGATGTTGGCACCACTCCCTTCACTGTTACTTAAAATAGAGGCCGCAGTTCCTGATGCCGATCCGCCAGCAATATCACCAAAAGCACGCCGCATTTGGTCGAGAAGCACGTAGTAACTGCTTGCAATATAAGCACTTGTTGTCCCGCCATTTTTGGCGGTCTGGTTCATCAGGTTAGCCGGCAGACATTCGTCGGTGGCATTTGCAGCAGTCAAGCCGTTATAAACAACGTAGGTCTTAATCTTTTGATTGTTTTGTGACGGCGTAGTCGAAAAATCCTTGATGTTTTTGTTATATGCCAGCCAGGCAAGATCATCGAGGTTTTTACTTCCAGCATAACCTGGACATGATGTTGAGCTGTCATCGGTCTTGCCATCGCCATCATTATAACTTGCAGCCAGTGATGAGACGCTCGAATTTTCATCTGCCGTAGAGGCACCATCACTGATAATAAGAATGTTATTCAAGCGACAGCGGTCAACGGAAGGTTTCTTTGTTTCATCAAAATCAGCTGTTTGCAAGCGAAGATCAGTTCGGTTGGCAAAATATCCGATAGCATTGTAATAGGACTCGGCATATGGAGTCCAAGACGAAGCCTGAATTCCATCAACGGCTTTAATCAACCCGCTGGCATGATCTCCCACCGGATCATACCCGAGGTAGGAAATCACTTTACCACCATCAAGTTTTGTATTTAATTCACAGGATTGACCAGATGGGCAATCAGCGCTGATGTTACAGGCCGTGGTGGTGGAAATGGAACAGTGCTTGGCACAGGTAATATTGGTACCATTCACATCACATTCTGAGCCTGCACCATCCTGATTAAAAACCATGACACCAAAACGGATGTGATCTTTAAATTCCTGAATCAGTCCGCTTGGGACTGAAGCCTGCTTGACATTGGCAAAATAAGTACCTGCCATGACACCAAGGGCGTTAACCCCGGCGTCCATAATAAAGGACGGGACGCTGGTACTTATGCCGGTCGTAACGGTGCCTGTTCCACTGGGATCCGTCACATCAGAACTGCGTATTCCCTCACAGAAATCAGCGCCTTCGATATTCAGACAGGTATCATTCCACGTATATGAAAATTTGCCTGGATTGGTTGGTTCAGGAGTCAGTGTGACACACCGCCCCAGAAAGCCGACACTGTTTGGGCTGTAGGTGAAACCGGAAAGGGGCAGATCAGTGTAGTATGGGTGGGCGATGACACTGGAGCAGACCGCCTCGCCGGATAACTCATTGGTGATTTTGGTGGGAGCAAGGATATCACCAAACCAGAGTTGGTCATACACATCTTCACAATCTTTTTT
>JAQUCQ010000254.1 GCA_028686145.1 Desulfuromonadaceae bacterium
CTGTCGCCGGTTATTCTGTTGCGTTGATCACGGCACGGACCCCCTTTTATGGCGATTCTGGTGGCAAGAAAGGCGACTGCGGGATACTCTCAACCGGTCATGCACATTTGGATGTTACTGGAGCAAGCCGCCCCTTTGTCGATATGGTCGTGCATCACGCTGTCGTAACGGAAGGAGTCATCAAAACCGGTGACGCTGCCGATCTGAAAGTGTCCCGTACGGAGCGTGAAGCAACCTGCCGTAATCATACCGCGACGCATCTGTTACAGAGTGCGTTGCGTCACGTGTTGGGCGAGCATGTCAAGCAGGCCGGCTCTCTGGTTTCACAGGGGCGTCTTCGTTTTGACTTTACCCATTATTCTGCCGTGACAGAAGAAGAGTTGCGCCAGATTGAAACGATTGTGAACAGCTTTATTATGGCAAATGATCCGGTGATAACCCGCGAGATGGAAATTGCTGAAGCGATCGAAGCGGGTGCCACGGCACTCTTTGACGAAAAATATGGTGATTCTGTTCGCGTTGTGAGAGTCGGAGACGTCAGCATGGAGCTGTGTGGGGGAACTCATGTGCACGCAGCGGGTGATATCGGGCTATTCAAGATTGTGACAGAGGCGGGGATCGCTGCCGGAGTTCGGCGTATCGAGGCTTTGACCGGTTTTGGCGCGCTTGACTTTGTTCGCAAGATGGAGGATGAGCAAAGGGATATAGCTGCATTGCTTAAGGCGGAGGCGGGCAATTCGCGCGACCGGCTCGAAAAGCTGTTGGCGCGGCAGAGAGAATTGCAGCATGAGATTGAAACACTGCAGGCAAAGCTTAACGTTGTCGCTTCCGGTGATCTGCTGTCGCAGGCGACCATGGTACGGGGTGTCAAGTTGCTGGCCGTACAGGTACAGGTTGAGGATATAAAGGCGCTGCGTGATCTGTCAGACACGTTGAAAGATCGCATCGGCGAAGGCGTGATTGCGCTTGGTGCTACCATCGGTGGCAAGGCGAATCTGCTGGTTGCCGTTACCAAAAGTTTGACCGGAGCAATCAGGGCCGGTGACATTATCAAGCAGATTGCGCCGCTTGTTGGTGGCAGCGGCGGTGGCAAGCCGGAACTGGCCCAGGCGGGCGGAAGCCAGCCGGAGAAGCTCGACGAAGCGTTGGCGGCGGTTTCGATAATCCTTTCGGGGACGGGAAACTAAACGATGAAACATTTAATTGAAAAAGCGAATACATTGATGGAGGCTTTGCCGTACATTCGACGTTTTGCCGGTAAAACGTTTGTAATCAAGTATGGCGGTCATGCCATGGCCGATGAGAAACTGAAGGAGTCGTTTGCCCTGGATGTCGTTCTGCTCAAGTCACTGGGGATCAACACCGTTATCGTTCACGGTGGCGGTCCCCAGATCAATGAGACCTTGAAGCGGTATGGCATCGTATCCGAATTTGTGCGCGGCATGCGCGTGACCGACGCAGAAACAATGCAGGTGGTCGAAATGGTGCTTGCCGGTCAGGTTAATAAAGAGGTAGTAGGGTATCTCAATCAACATGGCGGCCGAGCTGTGGGACTTTCCGGCAAAGATGGCTCGCTGCTTCTGGCAAAGAAGCTGCTGCAGGAGGTCAAGAACGATGACGGTTCCGTTGAAATGGTTGACATCGGCTATGTCGGTGATGTTGCCAAGGTTAATACCGATCTGATTAGTACCCTTGAACAGGGGAAATATATTCCGGTTATCGCACCGATTGGTGTCGGACTGGAAGGAGAAAGCTACAACATCAATGCCGATCTGGTGGCCGGCAGGGTTGCTGCGGCTCTTAATGCTGAAAAACTGATTCTGCTGACTGATATAAATGGCGTGAAGGATAAAAACGGCACTCTGCTGGAAAGCATATCGGTTGCCGAGCTGCACCGTTTAATTGAGGAAGAGGCAATCACCGGCGGTATGATCCCCAAGGTCGTCTGTTGTGCCGATGCTCTCAAGGAAGGGGTCAAAAAGGCACACATTATTGATGGCCGTATGGAGCATGCCGTGCTTCTTGAAATTTTCACCGATGTCGGCATCGGGACGGAGATAACCAAATGAATTCGCAACAATGGGTTGAAAAATCAGATAAATACATCATGAAAACCTACGGCCGCTACCCGATCGTTCCTGTCAGAGGAAAAGGATGTCGCTTGTGGGATGCAGACGGCAAGGAGTATCTGGACTTTTTGGGCGGTGTTGCGGTTAACAATCTGGGACATTGCCACCCGAACGTTGTCGCTGCTCTTCAGAAGCAGGCCGCTGAATTGATTCACTGCTCCAACTATTATCAGATCCCCCAGCAGATTGAACTGGCGG
Source organism: Desulfuromonadaceae bacterium (assembly GCA_028686145.1). Lineage (GTDB taxonomy): Bacteria > Desulfobacterota > Desulfuromonadia > Geobacterales > Pseudopelobacteraceae > JACRCG01. The sequence goes on from JAQUCQ010000254.1 coordinate 2,328, forward strand.
AACTGCTTTGCAATCATTCATTTGCCGATAAAGCATTTTTCTGCAACAGTGGTGCCGAGGCGAATGAAGCTGCCATCAAGCTTGCCCGTAAATACAGCCGTGACACCTATGGTCCGGAACGCTACGAGATTATTACCGCAGCTGATTCTTTTCACGGCCGCACCATGGCTACGGTTTCGGCGACCGGCCAGGAGAAAGTACAGCGCTTTTTTGACCCGCTCCTCCACGGTTTCAAGCATGTCCCATTTAATGATGTGGCTGCGCTTGAAGCGGCTGTAACGCCTACTACCTGCGCCATCATGCTGGAGCCGATCCAGGGCGAAGGCGGAATCAATATGCCTTCAACCGGTTATTTTCAAGCGGTCCGGGAAATCTGTGATCGCCACGGTCTGTTGCTGATCTTCGATGAGGTTCAGGTCGGCATGGGACGCACCGGCAAACTGTTTGCTTATGAGCATTTTGATGTGACCCCCGATATCATGACCCTGGCCAAGGCGCTGGCCGGAGGAGCACCTATCGGTACCATGCTGGCGCGAGACAAATTTGCTGCGGCCTTTGTCCCCGGCACTCACGGATCAACGTTTGGCGGTAATCCGCTGGTCTGCGCCGCTGCCATTGCAACGGTCAGAACCCTTCTGGAAGACGGGTTGCTCAATCGCTGTGAAGAGATTGGTGAATACCTGACTGGAGAACTTGAGGCTCTCGGAAAGAAATACCCCTTTTTCAAGGAAGTTCGTGGCGTAGGGTTGATGATTGGCATGAGTCTGACTATTCCCGGTGCCGAGATCGTCAAGAAAGGGCATGAACGGGGCGTGTTGCTTAACGTGACGCACGATACAGTGCTTCGCTTTGTGCCGCCGCTCGTGGTTACCAAGCAGGAGATTAATGCGATGATTACAATCCTCGACGGTATTTTTTCCGAAATGATTTCGTAAACATGTATCCAGTTTTCTGGGCACGAATAGGAGAAATTAATGACGCGACATTTTTTGGCGTTGCACGACTATACAAAGGATGAGCTGGATGCTTTGCTGGCTCTTGCCGCCGACCTGAAGAACAAGCAGAAAGCTGGCATTCCTCACAGGCTGCTGGATGGTAAGACGGTAGCTCTTATTTTCGAGAAGTCATCAACCAGGACGCGGGTTTCCTTTGAAGTGGGGGTTTTTCAGCTCGGAGGGCACGGTCTGTTTATGCCGTCTGCAAGCTCTCAAATGGGGCGCGGAGAGCCGATAAAAGACAGTGCCCGTGTCATGTCTCGCTATTGTGACGGCATAATGATTCGCACCTTCGGGCAGGAAATCGTCGATGAGTTTGCAGAATATTCCGATGTTCCGGTCATTAATGGACTCACGGACCTTTTTCATCCTTGCCAGATTATGGCTGACCTGCAGACGGTGGTTGAGCAGAAGAAAAGTTATGATGGGCAGGTTTTTGCCTGGGTTGGTGACGGCAATAACATGGCAAATACCTGGATCGAAGCTGCAGCAATCTTCGGCTTTGAACTGCGACTTGCTTGCCCTGCTGGCTATGAACCGGATCGGAAAGTTATGGCGTGGGCTCAGGCCAAGGCTCCCGGCCTGATTTCTCTGACCAGTGATCCACGGGTGGCAGTGGCCGGAGCTGATGTCATTAACACCGATGTCTGGGCCAGCATGGGGCAAGAGTCAGAACAGAAAGAGCGTGAAAAGGCTTTTGCCGGTTACTGTCTGGATGATGCCCTGCTGGCACTGGCGAAGCCGGATTGCAGTGTACTTCATTGCCTGCCGGCGCACCGTGGTGAGGAAATATCCGATTCGGTTATCGAGGGGAAAAACTCCGTCGTCTGGGATGAGGCGGAAAACAGGTTGCATATACAGAAGGCTATTATGGCCACGTTAATTAAATAATATCTGAAACCAAAGGAGACGAAGCGCATGGCACTTACCAAGAAACAGGAAATCAAAAAGATTGTTCTGGCATATTCGGGTGGTTTGGACACTTCCATTATCCTGAAGTGGCTGAAAAACGAGTACGGCTGCAAGGTTGTGGCCTTTTCTGCTGATCTGGGACAGGGGGAGGAGCTTGACCCGGTGCGTGAAAAGGCACTGGCCACCGGTGCCGACAAGGTTTACATCGACGACCTGAAAGAGGAATTCGTGCGCGACTTCGTGTTTCCAATGTTCCGCGCCAACGCCATCTACGAAGGGCACTATTTGCTTGGCACTTCCATTGCCCGCCCGTTGATCGCCAAACGCCAGATGGAAATCGCCGCGAAAGAAAAATGTGACGCAGTTTCCCATGGCGCCACCGGCAAAGGGAATGACCAGGTCCGTTTCGAGCTTGCCTACTATCATTTCAACCCGGCCATCAAGGTTATCGCTCCGTGGCGCGAGTGGGACCTGAACAGCCGTCAGGCACTGATCGAATATGCCAAGAAAAATGGCATTCCAATCCCGACCATCAAAAAACGTCCCTGGTCGTCAGACCGTAACCTGCTGCATATCTCTTTTGAAGGTGGCATCCTGGAAGATACCTGGGCTGAGGCGCCGGAAGAGATGTATGTGCTGACCAAGCCACCGGAGAAAGCTCCCAACAAGGCGCAGTATGTGGAAATCGAGTTCAGGAACGGCAACGCAGTGGCTGTTGACGGCGAAAAGATGTCGCCGGCGCAACTCCTGGCGCACCTCAACTACCTTGGCGGTCAGCACGGCGTCGGTCGTGTTGACCTGCTTGAGAACCGTTCGGTTGGCATGAAGTCGCGCGGTGTCTACGAGACCCCGGGCGGCACGATCCTGCGCGAGGCCCATTCGGCGGTTGAGCAGATTACCATGGACCGGGAAGTCCTGCGTATCCGAGACGGGCTGATTCCCGAATATGCCA
>JAQUCQ010000255.1 GCA_028686145.1 Desulfuromonadaceae bacterium
CATAGGCACCTTCCTATTGTTGTCTTGATCCGAAGGAATCAATCTAATACTGATATAACGCAACAAAAATAACAGAAGGGCTACAGAGCCAACAAACGTCACAGGGATTGTCAATCCCCCACCTATCACCCCTATCGGCCTAAACACACTCCTTTCTCAACTTTTACAACCAAAGCTCAGCTTAATTGGTATCTTCTTCTGGGACCTTGTACGTTATCTTGGGCGGAAGTTCCGTCATTGCATAATGAACAAACTGTTGACCAAGCTGTGTCAAAACGTACAGCTCCTCGTTGTCAAAAGCTGATTTCAATTTATCAGTACTTGAACCCCGAGAACCTGTGTTTTGCTTTTTGATGAAGTTTCCATGGTAATCTGTCTCGCGGTGTTGTCTGATGACTCCACCAGTACTGAGGTCACGAATAAGGAGTTTATACAAGTCAGCATCCGCGGAGTCTTCACGAACACGACCTTTTCCAATCTTATTCCAAATTCCGGCTCTTGTAATTCCATTGGTATTGTAAATAGCCCCAATGACTTTGAAATGTAGCTCAGAGTACACGCCAATCCAGTCCAGAAAGAGCCGAATGACATCATCGCTTGAAATATCTGTTGAAGCTGCGTTTGCCAAAATATTTCGGATAAATACTCTCTTGTCCTCGCTTTCTGCACCAGCCCAATCTCTGAACGTCTTTTTTATAAGAGATTGATACTCTTCGCTCTCAAGTCGCTTTGTTATTTTATCGTCTTGCAAATCCAGGCGCATCATAACTTCAGCAACCGTTTGCTCTTTTTCTTTCAGTTCATCTTTGATCATTTGAATCCAGTGTTCAAAAAAACGATTTACTTTCTCTTGGTCTTTTTCTGACCAAGCACCTGCAATTGCAGACAATACTCCACCTACAAATGGAACAACACCTCCAACAACTTGTAGTGCTCCACGACTTATTTGGGCTTTTTTGCCACTCTCAGGCGCTGAAATGTTTTCTTCTTGCATAGTCCTCAATCCCTTTGTGCTAATGCTTCCCTTTTGGCCCCAAGTTAAAACCCAGCGTACAGCAGTGTTTGCAACTCGTTCACCGCTTCACGCAGCTGTTCTGCTCCGCCAAAGTAATTGACAATTTCAATCACGTTGCCCCGATCAGAAATGGGCGGCACTTTCAGGATATCAGGCACAACAAACTGTGCCGTTCCGTGCTGAGCATATTTTTCAAGCAGTTCTTCCAGAATAGCTTTGGCCTCTGGGCTGTAATGATCGAAGAAATCCTTGCGGTCATGCTTCAGACGCTCCGCCCGCTCTCTACGGGTGCGGAGTGGAGCATTAAAGGCCAAGTGGCAGAGCAGATCAAAGGGATCGGCCTCTGGTTGCCCCACTGAATCAGCCAGCTCATTGAAGTTGATACCCCGGTCTTCCAGTTGCCGGATCACCTCTGCCCGTTCTTTGGGGTTTGCCCACTGTTCACGCATTCTGATTGCACCGGTAAAGAGGGTGCGAACCTTGTCTGCAGCGTAGTCACTGAATTTGACAACACGTAGCTGTTTGCCGTCGGGATCAAGCTCGTAGACCAGATGGGCAGCTATAGCTACCTGACCACCATCAAAGAAGTATTTGCGTGGTTCCTTTTCTTCATCACCAAAGTCAACATCTGGTGACCCGTAGTTGTCATCTACACCACCATCTTCCACAACCTGGGCTTCCTCGGTTACTTCGGTCTCGTAGGTCTTGCCAGTTGCATCGAGCTTTTCTTCTGTTATCAGGGCTGGATCACCATCAAAGTTCTTGTCGACAAACTGCCTGGTGGCACTGCCGGTGTAGTCAAGGATACTGAACCAGAGCTTGCCGTAATCATCACGAACACGAGTACCCCTGCCGATGATCTGTTTGAAGTCAGACATGGAGCCGACCACACGAGCAAGTACAACATTTTTGCAGGTTGGTGCATCCACACCAGTGGTCAGCATCTGTGAGGTGGTTAGAATGACTGGTGTATCGGTTTCCAATTCCTGAAACCTGCCTAAATACCCCCGCCCTATATCACCTTCATTGGATGTTACTCGGCAGACATAATCAGGGTACTTGCTGACTAAATCCTGATTCAGATTGGCAATAGCACGGCGCATTTCATCGGCGTGATCCTGATCTACACAGAAAACAATGGTTTTAGCAAAACGGTCAGTCTTTTTCAGAAAATCAGTTAGGTGGCGTGCTATGGCTTCAGTACGTGCCTTTAATGCAATAATCCGCTCAAAATCCTTGGTCTGGTATTCATCATCAGGGATCTCCCGACCATAGCGGTCCAGCTCTCCTTTACTAGGACGCCAACCAGCCGCATCATAATCAGTAATGATCCGGTGAACCCGGTAAGGGGCCAGAAAGCCGTCTTCGATCCCTTGCCGTAAGCTGTACTGGTAGACTGGGTTTCCAAAGTAGAGGTAGGTGTCCCGGTTATCTTCACGCAACGGCGTTGCTGTCATGCCCAACTGGTAGGCAGGGCTAAAGTACTCCAGTATCTCACGCCAGTTGCTGCTGTCACGAGCGCTGCCACGGTGACATTCATCGACGACAATCAGGTCAAAGAAATCAGGCTTGTATTCCTTGTAAAGCCCTGGTCTGCGTTCGTCTTTGGCAAGTGACTGATAAATAGCGAAGTACATTTCACGGCTTTTATTGGCCTCTCCGCCTTCAATCTTCCAACGTGCATCACCAAAGGGAGCAAAGATTTTATCCTTTGGGTCATCCACCAGAATATTTCGATCGGCCAGAAAGAGGATTTTAGGGCGACGATGTTCACCAGTAGCGTTCCAGCGAGCACTCCAAAGCTTCCAACAAATCTGGAATGCTACAACGGTTTTCCCCGTACCGGTTGCCATAGTGAGCAGATTACGCTTCTTACCCTGCAATACAGATTGGACAACCCGATTGATGGCAATTTCCTGGTAGTAGCGTGGGCTTTTACCGCTGTGATGGTAGTAGGGTGATAGCAGCCGTTGTGAAGTTTCAGGAGTGAAGGGTTGACCAGAATGTAATCTCTGCCAAAGTTCTTCTGGTGAAGGGAATTGTGAAATTAGCTGTTCTTTGCCAGTGAGGTAGTCAAACTCGATAATTTCTTTGCCGTTGGCTGCATAAGCGAATTTGAGCCCCAGAATTTCGGCGTACTCTTTGGCCTGTTGCAGGCCGTCTCCAGCGGAAAGGTAGTCAGCCTTTGCCTCGACAACGGCAATCAGGAAGTCGCGGGTATAACGCAACAGATAGTCTGCGCGTTTTTGAGCCCTCCGCTTGACCTTATTACCAGCCAACACAATTCGACCGTCGGTAAAGGTAATCTGCTCGTTGATCCGATGGGGTTCATTGTCCCAACCAGCATCGACCAGCTTTGGCAATACGTATTTCCGACAGGTATCAGCTTCGTTGGCCATAAACACATCCATGACAAAACAGAGATAGAGGTGCCACGCACATCAGCGCAGGACTATTCATACCAGATAAAGGTGGGAATTGCCATGAAACACGGAAGAAACAGATGACTATCATCGAGATGAGCTTTTGTGGGCATTCTGCTTAGGATGTAGTGATTAATATTGCAGACTACCCAAAAATTTACAGGTAGTCTGCAATATTAGTGTTGAACATTTAATTTATTAGAATGAATAAGATAAAATTAAAATATACTTGGGATATTTAACCTATAATTATATGACTTATACCTAGATGCTAATTCACTTTTGCTGATAGAACAATATCTTCCCCTTATAGTATCTGTCATTGATCTTACTACTCTCATATCATTTATTAATGATATAATACAGCAGAAGCTTTCCTTGTTTTTACGACTAATAGAAATACTTAAATAATGTTTTTTGAGTGCATCTGATAGTTCTTTTAAGTATGCTTCATTTATCTCATCTACATGAAACAATGAGCACATTTCTCCGCTTGAAATACTATAATTAGCCCCCTTACAACATCTAAATTCATCATAATAAATCAAAGTCAATATTTTTGCTGCATCTTCTATGCTAATTTTCATAGTAATCTCCTTTTGTGCTGTTAGCACTATTGTTTTTATTGCATAAATTGACAGTAAAATGATGCAAGTCGGTAAACTGTCCTTGCGCTATCTGCGCCACAAGGCCCGTGGGCAAGTGACGGAGATGTGGCGTTTAGACAACTGGCGCATCCGGCAAAAGCTATAAGTCCCTAAAAGAACTCAAGCTGCTTCACAAACTACTGATTAATGTCTTGCTAAAAATAATTGATTGAATTTGGACGAGACGACGATAAATTGCCTGTCGGCGTAATTGTCTCGATTTGTGCTAGTAGCGTACGCAGATGAGCGTTCACTAAGGTATAGTCGTTGGATCAGACGATCCACCGTTGGTTGAAGATAGTGCAATTTGACGATTAGTTCATAGTTATCAACCTCCCCCCACGGGCAATTTTACTTGCCCTTAAAATCATCAGGCCGATGGTGCTACTCCTCATCATTACAATCTTCATCGTCAGCCTGAATTCCTAGATAGTCTTCTACAAAACGGTTAGTAGCCTTACGGTATCTGCGGAAAATGCTTTGCTTTATTATCGCAAACTCATCATGCAAATCAATCAGCATAAAGTCATACTTTTCTGAAAGCCACAAGGCTATCTGGTCGATTGATCTCTGCTCAATATTTTTCCTGCCGTAGACTGTTGCCAGAGTTGGGCGGTCCACTCTGTAGCGACCGTTTGGCTTGCTGCCAAACTCGGCCTCATACAATTTAACAAGTGCATCTGCAGCAATTTCATGTGGTGTTCTGTTCATGCCCCCAACCCCGCAAACTAAATTTATGTTTTACTAATACCATTATTTGTAGAATTATCAAGTTAAATAAATTAAATTGCATAAATTATTATCTTGAGCTGCAAATAATAACAATCTAGCGATTGGAACAAACTGATGCCCCACGCATAATATCTTCGTAAATTATAGGATGCTAACCAAGCCCATATACCATAATAACAGGCGGTTACACTGGCTCACGCCTCCAAAAACGCCTCAAGAATCCTGTGAACTTTCTTCAAGTCCTTCGGTCCAAGCAACCGCAGCATTTCTGAAGCCTGTTTATGCAGGTCTCCCTCATCATGAAGATGTCCAAACTTGAACAGGTTTGGCAACGGAGTTCCCACTGTTTC
>JAQUCQ010000018.1 GCA_028686145.1 Desulfuromonadaceae bacterium
CATGCTTGCGATGAGCGTTTCATGCTGGAGCAACTTCTGGAGAATAAGTTTGTAGTCGCACAATGCACTGGCGCAACCGCGGATGATTACCTGGATGTTGGCACGGCCTTAGCGCTGCTTGGCAGATATTTTGAATCTATTGAAGTTTTTCGGCGCGTTCTGGCAATTAACCCTGGACATGTGGCCGGTCACTTGAATCTGGCATATTCTTTATTGGCGATCGAAAACTTTTCGGAAGCTTGGGAGCATCTTGAATGGCGCTTGAAAAGGCTGGTACCGGATATGCTGCCTCCCTGGCCGATGTTGAACAAGGATACTCTGGGCACGCATTCGAGCGGAACGACGGTACTGGTCCACTGTGAGCAGGGGTATGGCGACACAATTCAATTTTCCAGGTTTTTGCAGCTGTTGGGCGAAGCCGGTTACCGGATTGTTGTCAGTTGTCAGCCACAAATGTGCGCACTGGTGGCATCGGCAGCTGGTGTCAGTAGTGTGATTCCGCATGGAGAGCCACTGCCGGTGTGTGACTTGCAGGTGCTGCTGCTCAGTCTTCCGTGGCTGCTTTCCGTGAACCCCGGATCGCTACTGGCCCGAACCCCATATCTTATGCCTGAACAAGAGAAAGTAACTGCCTGGAAAAAAAGGCTGGAAGAAAAAAATACATCAACATAATATTTTTTCTAAAGTGTTTCTCTCAGGCGACGATATGAGTACTAAGCGCAGAAAGCGCAACCGGAATTAAACCGGTACACCCCAGAAAGGAGCATCACCATGGCAATCTCAGATATCTCCCTTACCGCAGGCATGAGAAACAACCTTCTTGCTCTTCAGAAAACAGCTTCACAACTTTCTGCAACTCAGGATCGCCTGAGCAGCGGCAAAAGAGTCAACACAGCTCTTGACAACCCCACCAACTTTTTTGCTGCCCAGGCAGCAAACAACCGTGCCAGCGACCTCAATGATCGTAAAGACGGCATGAGCGAAGCCGTTCAAACTATCAAGGCTGCTGACAACGGCATCACGGCGATTACCTCCCTGATTCAGTCCGCCAAAGGTCTTGCCAGTGCTGCTGCTGCAACCAACGATACCTTGTCCCAGGCAACCTACGAGACCCAGTTTCTGGCAATTTCCAGCCAGATCACTACCTTGGCTAGTGACGCCGGCTACCGTGGTACCAACCTGTTGACCGATGGTACACTCTCTCTGGAGTTCAGCCAGAAAACTGGTGATGCCAACCTGACCGTCAATGGCTTCAAGGCAGATGCAGCCGATCTGGGCATCAGCTCTGCCGGTACCTGGACAACTGGTGGAAACGCAGCAAGTTCGCTGACATTTATGGATAATGCGCTATCGACACTGCGCACCAAGTCTTCCACACTTGCCAGTAACCTGTCGGTTATTACCACTCGTCAGAGTTTTACCGACAGCATGATCAACACCCTGCAAACGGGTGCTGATGGTCTGACCTTGGCTGACATGAACAATGAAGGCGCTAACATGCTGATGCTGCAAACTCGCCAGTCTTTGGGTACAACAGCTCTGAGCCTCTCTTCGCAGGCAGCACAGTCCGTCCTTAAACTCTTCTAGGAATAACTGAAGAAGGCGAATCATTACACTTAAGCGGGAAGAGGGCAACCTCTTCCCGCTTGTCTATTTGAATCTTCGCGAGGTGATGGCCATGATTATCGAAGGGAACGATCAGCGATTGGCGGCGGCAACTGCTGCTCAAATGCAGCAGACCGGAGCTCAACAAATACTGGCACCAAGAGCCACGCAGTATCAGGATGCACAAAAAACAAGTAACGATAACACGGTTCAACCGATTGGTGGTGACAAAGTATCCATTAAGCTAGACCTTCCTCAGAACACAATAGATACTCTACAAAAGATGGGTAATATTTCTGATTTTCTCAATTCGGTTGCAACCAATCTCCGCCAGACATACCAAGGGCTTACTGCCACGTCGGCAATTGTAGACAAAATGAAAGTATCGCTCGAAAAAGTCATAAAAAATTATCCACCTTACCCCATTGAAGACCATGGTCGCATGGAAGAGCTGAAGAACTATTCGTCCTTGCAGAAACAGATTATGCAACTGACAGTACCTTCTCCTCCACAGCCGATCTATGAAAAGGTGAAGCATTTATGGGAAAGCCTGGCCATCGGTCCGGACGGATCAATTCAGACACCCAGCGTCCCACAGAATGTTCCTGAAGCACATGTAAAATCAGCGGCAAAACAGTTGGATTTCATTTCCGGCCAGATCAATCTAGTGCAGGAAGCTATGAGCAGTTCGGTAAGGACGGCCTGATCATGCCGCTGAAGCTAACACTTAAGCCGGGAGAGCGGATCATTGTGGGTGGTGCAGTGCTGACTAACGGCTCTACTGCTGCAAACTTGTTAGTGGAAAACCGTGTGCCGATTCTCAGGCAGAATGATATTTTGACTGAAGCCAAGGCAACGACTCCTTGCAAGCAGGTATACCTTATTGTTCAGCTAATGTATATTGACGGCTTGACCTCGGAACTTGCTCAGATGTACTGGGACTTGGCACGTGATATTCTTACTGCCGCACCAAGTACAAATGGCTTGATTTCCCAGATCAGCGCGTATATTCTTGAAACTAATTTCTACCTTGCCCTGAAGGCCGCAAAAAAACTGATTTTCTACGAAGAGGAGTTAATTAAAAATGCATCAGAACTCAGTTAATGCCTATACAGCCATCCAGAAGGATAGTTTGAACGGACGGGAGCTTGAGGCTTCAGTACTTTCCAGAGCGGGTCTTATGCTAAAGAGTGTCAAGGATAACTGGAGTGATCCTGATCGTGAGCAGAAACTGTTGGAGGCTGTTAAATTCAATCAAAAAGTCTGGAGCTTCTTTCAGGCTGAGCTTTCAGACCCGGAAAACCCTCTACCCAAAAACCTGCGTGAAGGTATTCTTAACCTCAGTATTTTCATTGACAAGCGCCTGTTCGAAGTCTTGGCCTTCCCTGACCCGGAGAAACTTGCAATTGTTATTGACATAGATTTCAACATTGCCGCAGGTTTGAGAACAAACAATGCAGGACAGTAAAATAAAAATTACATCGTAATTATGAAGCTACTCCTTTGGGGCTCCCTCAAAGGATTTTCTCTTTCTCCCTATAAATTCTGTCAACGTAGGGAGCAATCTGGCTATCACTTCACCCCAATCACCCGACTGTTTTTGCCGAAATATCTTCATGCTTGGATACCAGGGTGAATCGCTACGTTCAAGCAACCAACGCCAGTCCGGCGCTAACGGAAGCAATAGCAAGACCGGCTTGCCGAGCGCTCCAGCCAAATGTGAAACTGCCGTGTCTATACTGATAATCAGATCCAGTCGTTCTATCAATGCAGCGGTATCTCCAAAGTCATGTATCTGGCTTGTCTGATCGACCAACTCCATTCCCGGAGGCGGTGATTTGGTCTCTTCAGAACCAACACCCAGCTGAAGAGAATAAAAAGTAATATTGCGAGCTGTTGCCAGTGGAGCAAGATCCACCAACCGGCAGGAGCGGAGCGGATCAGGATATTTTTTTCCTGCCCAGACCAAGCCAACACGTATCGATGACAAACAGGGAGATACTAGCGCTGCCCATTTTTCCCGATATATGTTGGATACTGATATGTAAGGACAGTGCGACGGGATGGTTTGTAATTTTGTTTCAAATATGCGTGGGAGTGAAAGTAGTGGAGCTTGGCAGTCAAATGGCGGAAGTGGCGCCCCAAACGGAACAACATCCTGAACCCCTTCTACACTCAACAAGAGCTGTACGAGTTCAGGGTGGCACTCTACTATAACTGCACCGCCACGCTGTGCCACCATGGGTGAATATCGTACAAACTGGATAGCATCACCGAAACCCTGCTCGGCATGCAAAAGAATGGTACGCCCATGGAGTGGGGAACCATTCCATAGTGGGACATCATTATGCCGACATGGAGAAGTGAAGTCCGGCTTTTTCCAACGCCATTCGTACTCCTGCCAACCTTCTGTGTATTTTCCCTGCAGCAGCAGGTTCAGGGCAAGATTCCAGTGGGCAGCAGCAAACAATGGATCTAGCTTCAAAGCTTTGTGGCAATCTGCTTCAGATTCGGCCGTCTTTCCCATTGCTTGCAGTGCGGTTGCCTTGGCTGTTAAAGGAACGGGGGATAAGGGCAAAAGCGTGACCGCTCTGGAAAAACTGTCGGCGGCATCACTAAAACGTCCAAGAGCCATGAGTGAGTTGCCAAGATTATTATGTGCCTCGCCTATAGTTGGGGCCATCTGAATGGCTTTTTCATATGAAGTAACCGCTTCATCGAACTTTTTTAGTTCATGCAGTGATGCTCCGGCATACAAATACAGCGTAGGGTTCAACGGATCTATTATCAGTGCGCGCTGAAAACAGTCTAGTGCCTGCACGGCGTTGCCGGCATGCAATAGCGCAGAACCTTCGGAAAATAATTTTTGCAGCTGTGATGCCAGATTATTCATAGGTACCCAAAAATCTATACAACCGTCAGGTTGTAGCACTTCCCTTCCAGATATCCCACAATTTCCTTTATATGTTCATACCCTCGTGTTTCAAGCTCAAGGGAGACATCGGTGCGACCAATGGCCAGAGATTTTGAACGCCGGTCATGGGTAATGTGAAATATATTGGCGCGGGTTACAGCAATGTTCTCAGCCAGTGTCGCCAACGCCCCGGGGTGGTCGTCAAGCTCCACTACCAGCTTTAGATAGCGTCCTCCCGCAATCAGCCCCCGCTCCACTACCTGTGCAATAGTTTTCACGTCAATATTCCCGCCCGAAAGAAGGCAGACCGTCTTCCCTTCCAGATCAGGAATCCGCCGGTTCAATACCGCCGCCAGCGTTACCGCTCCCGCACCTTCGACCAGCATTTTAGTCTTCTCCAGCAGCGACACAATGGCCAGAGCGATATCCTCTTCCTCAACCTGGACAATTTCATCAACCAGTTCGCAAATCACTGGCACCGTCTTCGACCCGGGCAGCTTGACAGCGATACCGTCGGCAAGAGTGACGCACACTGGCCGCTCTGTCGGTTTTCCCGCCGCAAAAGATGCTGACATTGATGGAGCAGCTGTCGATTCAACCCCGATAATACGGACATGCGGGGCCCGTTCGCGGATGGCTGCAGACATACCTGCAATCAGACCGCCGCCGCCAACCGGTATGATGATATTGCGCACGTCAGGCAGCTCTTCAAGTATTTCCAAGGCGATAGTTCCCTGCCCCGCCATGACCAGTTCATCATCAAAAGGATGGACGAAAAGTGCTCCGCTCTGGTGCTGTGCAACCACAGCCGCAGCGCAGGCCTCATCAAAATTTCTGCCGGTTAACACAACCTCTGCCCTGTAGTCGCGTGTTGCCTGGACTTTTTGGGGAGGAGTTATCTCGGGCATATACACGGTGGCGGGGACACTCAGTAAATCGGCAGAAAAAGCAACACCTTGGGCATGATTGCCCGCTGATGCGGTTATGACGCCATTATTCAGCCTTTCCCGTGGCTGGGAGGTCATGAAGTTGAGCGCCCCCCTGATCTTGAACGAGCCGGTTCTCTGCAAGTTTTCGCATTTGAAATAAAGCGGCATTCCCAACTGCTCACTATAAAAGTGCGAATAGATCAACTCACTGCGCCGGACACGCTTCTTAAGGCGATCATACGCATCGGATATAAGGTCGGTAAGCTCCATTGGTCGTACTCCTCATGATATAGTCGTGATAGTAGCAGAAGGGTTCGCACCGGTCAAACATACTTGGCAAGCGCTTGGATTGCTGATACAGTTTATCAAACTTTTTCAGGAGGAAACATGGACCCGATTCATCACCGACTTATTATTATTGGCGCTGGCCCGGCCGGCTATACTGCTGCCATTTACGCCGCGCGGGCCAACCTCAATCCGGTATTGATTGCCGGTTTGCAGCCAGGCGGACAATTAACAACAACCACTGAGGTTGACAACTGGCCGGGCGACCATGCGGGGGTTGAAGGTCCGGAATTGATGGAGCGGATGCGGTTGCACGCAGAACGCTTCAACACGGAGATAATTTACGACCATATTACCCAGGCTAATCTGAAACAACGCCCGTTTCTGTTGCAGGGTGACACAGCCAGTTACAGTTGCGATGCCTTGATTATCGCCACCGGCGCATCAGCCAGATATCTCGGGCTCCCCTCCGAAACCGCTTTTAAGGGTAAGGGCGTTTCCGGCTGTGCAACCTGTGACGGATTCTTCTACCGCGGCAAAGATGTTGCAGTGGTTGGGGGCGGGAGCACGGCGGTCGAAGAGGCACTCTATCTTTCAAATATTGCCCGGCATGTTACCGTTGTGCATCGTCGGGAAGAATTCCGGGCCGAAAAAACACTAGCTGACCGCTTGATCGAGAAAACCAAGGGTGGAAATATCACGATAGAATGGAACCATCAGCTTGACGAGGTACTAGGTGATGCCAGCGGCGTTACCGGGATGCGTATCCGCCATCGGAGCGGATCCACCAAGGATGTGGCGCTGCACGGAATTTTCATTGCCATCGGCCACTCACCGAACACTACCGTATTTGAGGGACAATTGGAAATGCTGGATGGCTACATCCGCACAAAATGTGGCGGATTTGAAGGTAATCTGACTGCGACAAGTGTCGAAGGAGTTTTTGCTGCCGGAGATGTACAGGACTTTACCTATCGTCAGGCCATCACGTCGGCCGGAAGCGGCTGCATGGCGGCCAAGGACGCTGAACGCTACCTGGACTTGCTGAAAAAATAGGGGACACGCTATGCCGAATGTGGCAGACGATCTGGATAAGCTTCTTTCAGAGGTACGCAAGACAATCTCTGACAACAAGCAGTTTCTCGAAAAGCTTCTGGATGAGACGGTCGAAGATGACGCGGGTAACGAAGCGGAAACCATACCTATTGATGAGGAATTCGAAGAATTGTAGGCAACAGCAGATGGTAACATAACAAACTGAAAAGCCCCCGGAAAATTTCCCGGGGGCTTTTCAGTTTAGCGGTTGTCACAGAGAGTTTTCGCCGCCTCCGGCAATATCATGGCCTCCGGCGGCATGACATTCACTGCAGTTGGTTTTGTAGAGTTCATTACCAATGTCAACCGGGTGGACAAAATTAGTAACCGGTTTTCCCTTGGGTACATTTTCCTGGATCTGGCCCAGTAGTACGTGACAGAGATTGCAATCCTTGGAGATCACCTTGCCCTCAGGAGATTTGTGCTTGCCGTCATGGCAACGGAAGCAGCCCGGAGAATAAAAGTGGCCAATATGGTTTGGATAGGTGCTCCATGATACTTTCATCAGAGGGAAATAGTTGCGTTTGTAAATTGCCTGTATTTCCGAAATAGCCTGCGTCAATGCCGGCCCTTTCTTGGCAACTACTTCAGGATAATTCTTGGCATAGTAGTCCTTAATGCCGACCTCGATTGCCGCAACAGCTTCTTCCGACGTTGAATAGTGCTTTTCCAACAAATCAACCGCCACTTTCTTCAGATAGGGAATGGTGATATCGATAGTATTGGAGGCAAAATGCTGGTCCATCTCTTCACTCGGAGAATGATATATGTGAGTCGGTTTGTTATGACAATCTATGCAGTCCATCAGGCGCTTATCGGCCTTGGCTATCTCTTCTTTCGACAGCGGTTTTGCAGGATCCATATATTCCGTTATTTTTCCGTCGGCACCTTTAACCGCAACGTATGGAATCGTAAGCCGTTTCTTGTCTCCGGCAATATACTTGACCTCCCGGCCAATATGCCAGTGAATGCCCATGGCATTAGGGGTTTTGGGAGTCCCGCCGATCTTGATCAGCATGTTGATTTCGCGAGGGGTATTTGTCTCATTGGGAGCATAGTGGTAGAAAATTTTCTGGCGTCCGGCGTAGAATTTCTCAGGCCAGTGGCACCGCTCGCAGGTAGCACGGGCGGGGCGAAGATTTTCTACTGGAGTCTGGATCGGGGTCGGCCATGAATGGTTTACCATCACCCACAACTGACGCATGCCCGATATTTTCGCCTTGACATACCACTGAGCTCCCGGACCGACATGGCACTCAACACATTTTACCTTGGCGTGGGGAGAATTTTTCCATGCGGTGTATTCCGGCTCCATCGGCACGTGACACAGTTCACCACAGAAGGTTGTGGACTCGGAAAATTCAAAACCTTTTAATGCCGCAGTGCCGACAATCAAGACAAAAACAACAGAAGCCAGAACAAAAAATATTGTCAGCTTCAGCTTGTTCGGGTCGTTGAGGTCGAGTCGTGGCAGCGGCGGGATACCGGCTTCAGGATTCTTGCGATATTTTTTTCTCACTCGCCAGGCTCCAACCGGAATAAACAACAAACCACAGATCAACATACCCGGAAAGGCAAAGTACACAAAAATACCGATATATGGACTCTCTAAACCGGACGTAGCCTCCAAGACAAGGAACATCACAATAAGCAGAGCGGCAATAAGCGCCAGCACGGCCCCAAGTATGCTGGTCGGATTCATCAAATATCTATAAACACCCGGTTCTTTCTGCTTCATTCCGCTCTCCTGTATTGCACTAAATAAGTAAAGTATCTTTTGTCTGAATTTGAAGTTGTTGGGAGCATTTGTCAAATAAAAAATTATTCTTATATTGAATTAAAAAGGCCGCACCTGTATGAGGTGCGGCCTTTTTAATTTCTAACAGTTATACGGTATGGACTAGTGTCCGCCGCCTCCAATGATGGCTATAATTATTAGGACCAGAAGACTGAGACCAATAAAGAGAGCGGTAAACCCGAAACCCTTGACCAGGAAGTCATAGACGACACCACTGGTTTTCTTGCAGGCAAATTGTTCGGTGATGCCCTCTTCCTCATAGCGCTTCCACTGATCACCGCGCTCTTCAATCATTTCTTCTTTGGCAATCTGGCCATTAAAGATCACGAAATCCATCGGGAACTTCTCGGGGCGTCCGTGGGTGTTGAAGAAGTGGACCGAGAAGATAAATCCGGTAGCCAGGAGCGCTTCATCCGAATGGACAATGGTCGCCACGTTGAACGCCCATCCCGGCAGGAACATGCCGAAGAATTCAGGGAACCAGAGCATCAAGCCGGATCCACCTATGGCAAACATACCCCAGAAGACCGCAACAAAGTCAAATTTTTCCCAGTATGTCCAGCGCTCAAAGGTCGGTTTCGCTCCCTTGAAGAAGAACCATCTGACCATGTTATAAACATCCTTGATATCGCGCAGATTGAAGCAAAGTGAATCAGGGCCGAACAGGCGCTGAAGCGGATTGCCTTTGATATCTTTGCGGATGAAAAGGAAATTGATGCTCATGACAAGAGCAGAGCCGAAATAGACGAATGTGATTGCAGCACCAATTCGGTGGAGAATACCGGCATTTGCCGAGCCACCATACAGATTCATGAGTGCAATTGCCCACGTCTGCGTACTGAACTTAAGCGGCAATCCAGTCAACGAAAGCAGCAGGAAGCTGGTGATTACCAAGAGATGCAGGAAGATGTGCAGCCGGTTGAAGCGACGATACTGCTTATGTGCCTCAGGGATGATGTGGTGGCAGTATTCTCCCGATGCCAGCTTGTCTGCCTTCTCACGATTTTCAACAAAACCGCGGAACATCCAGAGCAGGGTGTGAACCCAGAATACGGCAAAAGTTGAAAGCAGCAGTCCGGTCATGGCGATAAACGTGTAGTACAGAATCGGAAAGTTCTTGCGGTCCGTCATCTCTCCATGCGCATAATACTCGGCAAAAAGCGGCGTTGCCTTTTTATGGCACTGGGCACATTGCTTAACAATATTTGCAGGATTGACGCTGGATTTTGGATCAGATTTCGGCAATACCGAGTGCGCGGTATGGCAATCAGCACATCCCGCCACTTTATCAGGGAACCCAAGACGGTAATTCTTACCGTGATAGCTCTCCATGTATGATTTGACTGCAACGGTAGTGACACCGTTTCGTTCCATCATCTTCTCATCACTGTGGCACTTCAAGCAGACCTTGGTATGGAATTCCCTTCCTTTGTGGTCCGTGCCCACTTTCTGGATGGCGTGAAGGTTATGGCAGTCCTCGCAGGCCGCTGAATCCATATTGCCGGCCGCAACTGCCTTGCCGTGGATCGACTTCTGGTAGACCGCTTCCTTATCATGGCATTTAATACACGTTGCAACAGCAATGCGCTTGTCATTCTTCCACGGCTTATGGGTATGGATGTCGGTATGACAGTCCGCACAGGTAATGCCATTTTCAGCGTGTACACTTGAATAGTGCTCTGCACTCTGCTTTTTGTGGCACCGCTCGCACTGAACCTTCTGGACCTTGATCTCTTTTCGCATGTGTTTGGCGAGATCAGTAATGTCCACGTGGCAACTGGTACAGCCGTTTTTGCCATGGACGGATGCAGCAAAATCCTGAATTGAAATCTTGTTGCTGTGGCAACCAAGGCAGGTGGCAGGATCAATGGCCATGCCCTGCTCTGCGCCCGCCGGGAAAGCAATCGCCATAAACAGGAGCGCTACAGGGATGAGACGAAACAATTTGTTCAACATTAATGAATCCTCCATGCGGTAGTATATGAACATGCTGAGATGTCGAAGTAGTTGAAATGAGGAGAAGAGCAGCTGTATAAAAAGTGTATACACCAAACGTTTTGTCTATACACTAGAGAGGTGACAAAATCAACGAATTAATTGAATATTTGTATACTGTATACGCGGGCAGTGGTTATTGAGGCCTTTCTGGTCCGGTAATTTTACTCAGAAGGCAGACTCGTTTCAGCTTTTCGTGGCGTGCTTGAAAGCTACGTTAGCAATGCCTTTATCCATAGTGGCTAACCGAAAAATCTCAAAGACTGTAAAAAAGGGTGGCAAACCTGTGTCTGCCACCCCTATATGAACCTGAACTATCAGATTGTGTAGATTATACTCCCCGTTAGGACTGTTTACCGTGACATTTCAGACAGTCTCCCTTGACGGAAAAGGCGGTAGTGCCGTTGTGGCAGGCACCGCATGCGTTCCCGTTTTCCATCACCTTCATCGTGAAGCGCTTGGCACTGCTATAGGGAAATATCTTTGTGTGGCAATCGTTGCACTTGTACATTTCGGTATGAAACGCATGACTGAAGTAGCCAACAATGGTGCCATTGCTATTTTTAAAAGTTAATGTATTCGGCTTCATACCTTTGTGACACTTATTACAATCACCGGATGACGCAAAAGCATCGGTGCCGTTGTGACAAGTGCCGCAAGACTTGCCTTTGGCCATATCGTCCATGGTGGACTTTCCAACAACGGCTTTAAAGGGGAATGTTTTGGTGTGACAATCTTTGCAGCTGTACACACCGGTATGGAATGTGTGACTGAACGTGGCTGGTGTCACACCTTTTATGTTGAATGTGATCTCTTTGGGCTTGAGTGATTTGTGACAGCGGTCGCAATTTGCTGTTACAGTAAATGCGCGTTTTCCGTTGTGGCAGGCACCGCAGGTACGTCCTTTTTCCATTTCCGCCATCGTCACCGCTTTTTCCTTGCCGGTAATGATTTTACCATTATGACATGCTTTGCATGACCCACCTGTTTTGGCAATATGCAGCGTATGACTGAAGAGGACTGAACCAACCGATTTCACAGGATACGAAACATTTTGCGGCTTGCCGGTATGGCACCGTGTACAGTCTTTGTCGCTGGCGACACTGAATGCCTTTACGCCACTATGACATGCACCACAGGATTTGGTTTTTTCCATTTCGGCCATCGTATAATGTTTTCTATCTCGCAAGTTGAAGATCGCATCGTGGCACATTCTGCAATTATTATTGTATTTCTTCAGGTGAAATTCGTGGCTGAACACCACGGGATCGGCGTATTTGAAGGTGAATTTGACGTTTTTGGTTTCGGCCGCACCGGCGCCTACAACTGACAGCACACAAAAGGTAAAGGCCAACAATAAAATTTTCTTCAACATGGGACCGCTCCTCTGTACAGGTGAAATGTCACTTAATCGGGTCACTATACAGCCAGAGTCCACTACCGTCAATTGCAAATTGTAACTGTTTACGCTGCATTCAACCTGGTTTTTACTCTAAAACCCAGCAGAATCTTGACTTTATCCCCTCTATTTGATAGCGTTGCATAACGCTTACAATCCACTAATTTCCAGTGTCGGAGTAAAAATTTAATGCACAAAAAACTCTTTATACCCGGGCCGGTTGAGGTTCATCCCGATATTTTAAAAGCAATGGCTTCACCAATGATTGGCCATCGCATGAAAGAGTACGCCGAACTGCATGGCCGAGTTACCTCCGGATTGAAAAAACTGCTGTTCACTAACAGCAAGGTTTTTCTGGCAACGTCCAGTGCCTTCGGTGTTATGGAGGGCGCCATTCGCAATCTGGTTGGCAAACGGTGCGCCAATTTTTGCAATGGGGCTTTTTCTGACAAGTGGCACGATGTCACACTCCGCTGCGGTAAACAGGCGGATGCCATCCGTTTTGACTGGGGAACCCCAGTTTCCGCTGAAATGGTTAAAAAAACTCTTGCTACCGGTAAATATGACAGCATGACCATGATCCACAATGAGACCTCCACCGGAGTAATGTCGCCTCTACCGGAGATCGCCGATGTTATGCGCCAATTCCCCGATGTCATGTTTATTGTCGATACGGTTTCATCAATGAGCGCCCTCAAGATCCCGGTTGACGAACTCGGAATTGACAGCTGTATCTTCGGGGTACAGAAGGCATTTGCTCTTCCCCCCGGCCTAGCGGTATTTACTGCCAGCGAGAAAGCACTTCAGCGAGCAGCCGGTATGGAAGGCCGCGGATATTATTTTGATTTTATTGAGTTCGCTGCCAACGACGCAAAGAATAATACACCATCGACCCCCTGTATTTCTTTAATCTATGCGCTTGATTGCCAACTGCAGCGCATGTTTGCGGAAGGGCTCGAAAATCGCTGGGCCCGCCACGCTAATCTTGCCGATTTCGTGCGCGGTTGGTTGACGGATCGTGGTTTTGAATCTTTTCCTGCTGCAGCGTACCGCTCACAGACGCTGACCTGCAGCCGAAACAGCCGCGGCATTGATCTGGCCAACCTGAAAAAGAATTTGGGAGAAGCCGGATTTGCTTTTGACGATGGATACGGTAAAATTAAAGGTGAAACGTTCCGTATTGCCCACATGGGTGATATGACTCGTAATGATCTAGAGGGGCTTTTTAGTGCAATAACTACGATTTTGCCGGACTTGGCATAAACTTGATTTAAAAAATGAGAATATAAACTGGAGGTAGCACCATGAAGTGCCCGAACTGCGGCAGTCGGACGGAAGTTGATATCGATATGCACTCAAACGGTTATTCGGCCGAACATTCACCGGTCAAAGAGTGTGGAGCATGCGGCCTGATCTGGCGCGTAGAAATAAAAGCCGGCGAAACGGTAATCGATATTATAAAGGCAGCAGATAAAAAGTAATCGCTAGGTGCAACGGCGGGGCGGGCATGACAACCCGCCCCGATTTTTTTATTCTTTCTCAAATACATCTTTGCCGGCCCCGCAAAGTGGGCAGCACCAGTCATCGGGCAGTGCTTCAAATGATGTCCCTGGCTCAATCCCGCGATCCGGGTCACCAACAGCGGGGTCATAAACATACTGGCAGATTGTACAGATCCAACGTTCCATAATGTATCGCTCCTTGTATTCGGATTTACGCCCAGCTGATACACTGGACGGGACAACCGTCAATCGCACTCTGAATCTCAGCTTCGGAAGCCCCTGCAGGATCAAAACATTCAGATTTCCCCGAGCTGTCAAACCTGAAAACGGTCGGACAGGTTGAAATGCACAGGCCACAACTGATGCAGCTTTCTTTTTCAACAACTGCTATTTTCATCTTTCTATCTCCGTATTGGTTGCTTTATGTTGCCGTGCGAGTGTAGCATGTACGCTACGGATGTCAATAACAGCGAATTGTTTCTTATTTACCCGGTTACGGCACTTTCCGGAATAGCGTACTGCGAGAGAGACCTATGATATTCGAATCAATTATTGTTGGACCACTGTCAGTTAACAGTTACATCGTCGCATGCGCACAGAGCCATGAAGGAATTGTTATCGATCCGGGAGGCGATGTTGACCTGATTATCAGCCTGGTGGAGAAGTACGGGCTGAAGATACATACCATCATCAATACGCACGGCCATTTCGATCATGTGGGAGGAAACCTCCAGGCAGTCGCAGCCTTTGGCGCAAAGCTTTTGATTCACAAGGCAGATGCACCACTGTTGGGCCATTCGGCTGAGATTGCCCGTAAATATGGTCTACAGGGTGAAAATTCACCGGAAGCAGATTCCTATCTGGTCGACGGCATGGATATTTTCTTTGGTATGAACCGGCTGAAAGTTTTCCACACTCCCGGGCATACCCAGGGTGGCTGCTGTCTCTATTTTGAGGACCAGCGGAAGGTAATTACCGGTGACACGCTCTTTGCTGACTCAATAGGACGGACAGACCTTCCGGGTGGTTCGCACGAACAGTTGCTTGAATCAATCCGTACCAAGCTGTTCACGCTGCCGGATGATGTGGTTGCTTACCCTGGCCATGGCCCGCATACAACCATTGGACATGAAAAAAGCTGTAATCCCTATTTCTGAGGCGGACCACTGTATGCTTAGAAATAAAAAAATAATTCTTGGCGTAAGTGGAGGAATTGCCGCTTATAAAGCACTTGAACTGACTAGGCTCTTGACCAAGGCTGGTGCAGATGTTCATGTCATAATGACACAGGCAGCACAGGAGTTCATTGCACCGCTTACCTTTCAAACTCTTTCGGCGAATCCTGTTCATACGGCCCTGTTTGATTTGATTGCAGAGCAGAAAATTGGACATATCTCACTTGCGGATCGGGCTGATCTCTTCATTATTGCACCGGCTACTGCCAATATAATTGGTAAAATTGCTGGAGGCATCGCCGATGATATGCTTACCACGACGGTAATGGCCACCAAAGCACCGGTATTGTTTGCCCCAGCCATGAACGTCAACATGTACACCAACCCGATCTACCAGGAAAACGAAGAGAAACTGCGCCGGTTGGGATACCTGTTTGAAGCCCCAGTGAGCGGGAGCCTGGCATGTGGCTGGGAAGGGGAAGGGAAGCTGGCCGCGCCGGAGACCATCTTTGATTGTGCTGTCGCAACACTGACGAAAAAGGATCTGGCCGGGAAAAAGGTACTGATCACAGCCGGACCCACCCGTGAGGAAATTGATCCGGTCCGTTATATCAGTAACTACTCCTCGGGAAAAATGGGTTATGCGCTGGCACGTGCTGCTCAGAGGCGGGGCGCCCAGGTACTGTTGATCAGTGGGCCGACATCTCTATCAAAACCATATGGCGTAACGGTTGTCACTGTTACAAGTGCAATTGAAATGCAGAGTGAAGTCATTGCACGCGTTGATGCATGTGACGTGGTCATCAAGGCGGCTGCGGTCGCTGACTACCGACCGAAGCTGCGAAACAGCACCAAGATAAAGAAAAAAAGCGATTCAGCAATCATTACACTGGTTAAAAATCCGGATATTCTCTCCGAACTGGGAAAAATGGATTATGGATTAAAACCGCGACCATTTCTGGTTGGCTTTGCTGCTGAAACCGATGCCCTGGCTGAAAACGCGGCAAAGAAACTGTTTGAGAAAAATCTTGACATCATTGTTGCCAACGATGTCAGCAAGTCCGACGCCGGTTTCAATGTGGACACCAACCGGGCACTGCTGTTTTTCAAGGATGGCAGCAGCAGTGACTGTGGCCTGATGTCCAAAGACCAGTTGGCCATAACGATTCTTGACCACGTTGTCTCGCGGATGCCGGAACATTCGGTGAGCTGACTGAGTGCAACGGTTTTGTCTTGACTTGACTGTTTGATCGTACTAGCTTTTTTAGATTCTAATCGTATGCGGAGGTATCATCCGTGGGTATCATCACCAGCGCCGGCATTGTTGTTAAACTCGTCCTCATGCTGCTCCTGTCATTTTCAGTTGTTTCCTGGGGCATCATTCTGTTCAAATTTTTTCAGGTTCAGCGTGCCAATGGTGATTCTGAACGTTTTATGGATTTTTTCTGGAAATCAAAACGTTTTGATGCCATTGCATCACAGGTTGACCGTTTTGCCAACTCTCCCCTTACCGTGTTATTTAATGAGGGGTATAAAGAGCTGAAAATAGTTGTCGAAACCGACAGTAAGAGTGACGGCAGTGCTCTCAGCACTGATCTGGGAGGCGTTGAAAATGTTTCCAGAGCCTTGCGACGCGCCACAAATTCAGAGATCACCCGTCTTGAAAAATATCTGACCTTTCTAGCCACAACCGGTTCCACATCGCCATTTATCGGCCTGTTTGGCACCGTATGGGGCATCATGACCGCTTTTGAAGGCATTGGGAAGACAGGCTCTGCCTCGCTGGCGGTTGTCGCTCCGGGCATTGCCGAAGCACTGATAGCCACCGCAATCGGACTGGTGGCAGCAATTCCCGCTGTCATGGCCTACAACCACTTTCAACATAAAATTCGCGTGCTGATAAATGAGATGGACAGCTTCACTACCGAATTTCTCAATATCGTGCAACGCAATATCGCGGGGAAATAGACCATGGCTATGGGAGGACATAACAATAATCGTGCTGTGATGGCAGAGATAAACGTTACGCCACTGGTAGATGTCATGTTGGTGTTGCTTGTCATCTTTATGGTAACCGCACCGATGATGCAGCAAGGGGTGCAGGTCAACCTGCCAAAAGCCAATACCAAAGCCATGAATCCTGCTGAAGAATCAGTAGTTGTCTCTGTTGACAAGAACGGCAAAGTCTTTATCGATAAAGATGAGGTTCCTGCGGGAGACCTGCGAGAGCGACTCTCAACCATGTTTGTGTCCCGGACGAAAAAAGAGGTGTTTTTGAAAGCAGATTCTACCGTGCCCTACGGTGAGGTTGTACGAACCATGGCTGACATTAAAGGGGCTGGTATCGAGCGTCTTGGCATGGTGACGGAACCGGCTGCAAAATAATGATCTCACGTAATCCACCAATTGACACCGGCATGAGTGTCAGTTTTATCGCCTCAGCCGTCATTCACCTGGCGGTTTTTTTATTACTGGTATGGTGGGGGCAGCTGTTTCCTCCGCAAATGACCATTCAGGAAACCTATTATGTTGATGTAGTTAATCTGCCGACACCCAATCCCCAATCCGGCAGTTCCGCACAAAAGCCTGGCAAACCCGGAGCAGAAGTGTCTCAACCTGCTCCGGCGCCTTTAATGACTGCGCCACCACCCTCCCGAACCTCTTTGAAGACCATTACAAAAGAGGTCAAGCAGACACCACCACCTGCATTGGCAGAGACGGAAGCAGGTTTTAATGAGCGGATGGCAAAGCTGGAGCGAAGAGCTGAAGCCCGGCACGAAGAGGCTGCTCTTGAAAAGATGCGGAAGACGGTGAAAAACAGCGGCAGCCCAAAAATTGGTGTTCCTGGTGCTGGCGGTGCTGAGGCGGGCAGTCGCTATACTGATTATATCAAGTCACGGCTTGAAGATGCTTTGAAAGAGACCATCAGCTACTCCACTAAAGATCCATATGTAGCAGTGCTGCTTACCATTGCGGCGGATGGTACGCTTTCTCGCATCAGGATCGTGCAAAGCAGTGGTGATGCGACATTTGAGTTGGCAGTCAGGCGGGCAATCGATCTGGCCAAAGAAAAATTCACCGCACCTCCGAACCGGACCGCTTATGAAAATGGTTTTATCTTCAAACCAAAAGGTATCTCAAAGAGTTCTTCACGATAACACATTGGATATATTATGAAACTATTGCTGTTTGTTCTGTTACTTCTTGTATTTCCAGGCGTTCTGTATGCTCAATCAGGCTATGTTGAGGTCACTGCTTCCGGTAATCGCCAACTGAAACTTGCTGTTGCTTCTCCGCATTCACTTGATGCTTCTCCCGATCCCGGATCAGCCAAGCTTGTTTCTGACATCATCACGTTTGATTTGAATATGTCCGGCGTTGTCTTGGCGGAAAGCCGTTTGCTGCTGTCACCACCTGTAAATCTATCGCTTGCCGATGCCGATTTTGCATTGTGGCAGAGTGCCGGATTCGATCTGCTGGTTCTGAGTGAATACAGCCTGAAGGGCGGTCAGCTGACTATCGAGTACCGTCTCTATGATGTCACAACACATAAATTGATTACCGCAAAGCGTTTTCTCGGAGCGGCAAAGGACTTGAGGCGCTTCAGCCATTCGTTTGCTGACGAAATTCTGCGCGCACTTACCGGGGTAAAAGGCGTTTTTACTACCAGAATTGCCTATGTATCAGCTCAGACAGGCAATAAAGAAATCTATATCATGGATTGGGATGGTCATAATCCGCTTCCCTTGACAAGAAACGGCTCCATCAATCTGAACCCGGATTTTTCTCCTGACGGACGCCAGATCATCTTCACATCTTACAAACGCGGCAACCCGGACGTGTTTCGACGCTCCCTGTCACATACCGCGGAAGTAGCTATCTCAACGCGCAAGGGACTCAATATAACCCCCTGTTGGTCGCCGGATGGGAATAAGATTGCACTGGCACTCAGCAAAGATGGTGATGCTGAAATTTACACACTGAATAAAGACGGAAGCCATCCGACCCGTTTGACCATCAACCCTGCTCTTGATCTCTACCCCACCTGGTCACCGGACGGCACACAGATCGCTTTTGTGTCAGATCGTCTCGGGAATCCACAGATATTTGTCATGAATTCTGATGGCAGCAACGTCAGGCGGCTTACAACAACTGGCAATTACAACGTCAACCCGCGCTGGTCACCAAATGGCAACCGGATAGCCTATTCAAGGATGACCAGTGGGGGGTTTAATATATTTACTATCGCCCCTGATGGGTCTGCAGACACCCAACTGACTTTCGAAGGCAATAATGAAAATCCCTCCTGGTCAGCAGACAATCGCCTAATTTGTTTCAGCTCGAAGCGGAGTAGTGGTAACGGGATCTATGTCATGCGTGCCGACGGATCAGGTCAGACAAAGGTATCCCATGGCAAGGAGACTGACTTCCAGCCTGCTTGGTCAACCCATTGATGACATTGCAGCACACTAAATTGATGCAAGAATTTGAATCTTACCAGTTGCAATGCGAAAACTGTTATGTATAATCATCTCAGAAGTCGATTTAGCAAGGCATATGCCTTTATTTTACTCGAGACGGGAGATTGGTATGAAAAAAAGTATGGTAACATTATTGGCGGCCCTTAGCATGGTTTCCTTGCTTGCTGCTGGCTGTGCAAACAAGGAAGCTGTAAAAAAAGAAGAGGCTGTAGTTCCTCCAGCCGCAGTCGAAAAAGTTGAACCCGCCAAACCGGCTGAAGAAGCCAAACCGGCTGAAAAAGCTGCTGAAGCACAACCTGTCCAGGAGGCAGTCACCCCGGCAGCCACACCTCAAGCTGAACAGCCCGCCGCTGCAGAAAACAACTTCGAAACCGTTTATTTTGATTTTGATAAATCGGATCTTCGTCAAGATGCCCGTGATGTTCTCTCTAAAAACGCTGAACTCATCCTTAAATCATTTCCAAATGCAAAGATCCAGATCGCAGGGAATTGTGACGAACGAGGATCAGCTGAATACAACCTGGCTCTGGGTGAACGTCGAGCAAAATCTGCCCAGAAGTATCTGATTACCCTCGGCGTGAAAGCAGAGAACCTCTCAACTATCAGCTACGGTAAAGAGAAACCTGCTGTTCTTGGCCATGATGAAGCCGCATGGGCAAAAAACAGACGTGATGATTTTGTAGTTATCAAGTAATACACTTCATTCAGCTTCTATTACACCTCATGACCACGCTGGAAGCGTTATTAGCGCTTCCAGCGTGGTCATTTTGCATCTTCATTTTGTTTGTAGTGATTTTGCTACACTATTTCCAGCCGCCCATAATAAACACTCCATACCTTGACGGTGGCACCATAGCGCACAGAGCTTGACAAATACTCCATTTTCTGTGATAGTTTGCCGCCATTTTTTAAGGCTATGCTACTTCTATCCAGCACGCGGAGACACTACATCATGGCGACAACAACTAAAGCGACAAAAGCGACTCCGAACGCATCGACACCTGAAAAAAAGAGCGCTGTAAAAACAAAGAAAGCTGCAGTATTACCGGAGAAATCACCATCAGTTGAGACTCCAGAGGAAACGATACCGGCTGCAGTTGAACAAGCAGCTCCTCAAACTCCACAGGTGACAAGCCAGGATCCAAAATGGCGGGAAATCAGATTAATTCTTGAAAAAATGAAAGAAGATGCTCTCCGCGAGATCAGGAAATCGGTTAAAAAGGGCACTGAAGCGGTTGCTGCAATTGAGCCCGGCGGCGATATCTATGACCAGGCATCCTCTGAGAGAGATAGGGAGCTGGGTCTGCTACTTGGTGATAGAGAGCGTGAAAAGATTCACAGCATTGATGAAGCTCTGTTACGCATTGATGAAGGTGAGTACGGAATTTGTGAGGAGTGTGATGAAGATATTCCTCTTGGCAGACTTAAGGCTATGCCTTTTACCCGTCATTGCGTGAAATGCAAGTCAGATATCGAGAAACTTCAAGCTCAGACAAAACGGGTAGAGGAAGAGCGTGCGTACCGTGAAATCCCTATCGGGGCTGAAGAAGAAGAATCATAAGCTGTTTTTTCCTGATAGCTTCTGAAAAGCCTTCAACAATCCGCCGCTACTGGTCTGCATGGCATTATGGGGGCACAGCTCCCGACAGCACCAGCAACGAATGCAGCGTGAATTATCAACTGACAGTACACTATTTTTTATACTGATTGCCCCTGGAGGGCAGGCGTCCCGACAAACGCCGCAAAATACACAGCTTTTTTGATCGGCTGCCGGATACGTCGTAAGGTGGCTTTTAAGTGCCTTAACAATGAAAGCCGGTAGTCCGAACTGGGTATCCAGACCGTCTGGTAGTTTGAAACAAACTTTGGAAAAGGTTTCAATCGGGGTACCGCAGAGCTTGATATCAGTGAACATAGCCCCCGCGAGTCCCAAGTCGATCGCCTCGCGTTCAATATACAATAGCTCTGCCGGTATTCCGGCCAGTCGCCCTGCAATCACGTCAACCGCAACGGGGTTTTCTCCGCCAATCAACAGACCGAGCTTAATCGGGTCACCACCACCCGGTCCGTTTCCCTCCATCGCATAAACTGCATCGACGATATTCAGAACCGGCTTCTTAAGCAGGTATATTTCAAGCAGCAGCCTGGCAAACAGCTCCCGTGAGCTGCCCGCCTTCAGATGCCAACCAGCTTTTTCCGTGCCAATAACCGCTCCGAAAAGATTTTTGACCGCACACGTCATCGTCATCATTTCATGCGTTTTTAACTTGGGCAAATTGATAATCTTGTCGGCCTCGAAATAGTCGCGAGCAAGACGGATTGACCGGAACATGCCGCTCCCCTGAAGTTCAACAGCCTCCTTGAATTCAACCAGCGTTGCACCGCTTTTACGCACGGCATCATGCATCCCGGTTTTTTCCGCGACACGCAGAAAGCTACCAAAGCCCGGACTGTCGCCAACCAACGCAACTCC